>CADBAZ010000050.1 GCA_902792835.1 uncultured Bacteroidales bacterium | reverse complement strand
GCGAGGAGCACCATCATCTTCGTGAGCAGGGCTTCGGTGGTTATATCGTAACCGGAAATGACGCCTGCTTTGAGCAGGTTGCGGGCGACTTCGTATTGCCCCATATCCACCGAGCCGGTGCTGCATTGGGTCTTGTTGACGATGAGGATGCCGCTGTCGGTAGCCTGCTTGAGTGCCTGATAGAGCCACTGGGCAGAAGGAGCGTTACCCGAGCCGTAGGTCTCGAGCACCACGCCCTGCAGATGGGGCGTAGCCAGAAGGGCACGCACGACGGCTTCGTTGATGCCCGGAAAGAGCTTGAGTATAGCTACATCAGAGCACGTAGGCGTATGCAGGAACAGCGGTTCGCGGTAGGACTTGGGATAGCGGATAAGCCCCGTGCGGAACTGGATATGAATACCTATCTTAGCGAGCGCCGGGTAGTTGTAGGAGTCGAACGCCTCAAAGCGTTCGGCGTTCTTTTTTGTGGTGCGGTTGGCGCGGAACAGACTGTCCTCGAAGCAGATCGTAACCTCGGGCACCATGGGTTTGCCATCGGGGGCAGTAGAGGCAGCGATCTCGATAGCCGCCAGCAGATTCTCTTTGGCATCGGAGCGCAAGACACCTACGGGCAACTGCGAGCCGGTGAACACGACAGGTTTGGCGATATTCTCCAACATAAACGACAGGGCGGACGCGGAGTAGGACATCGTGTCGGTGCCGTGCAGGACAACAAAGCCGTCGTAGCGGTTGTAGTTGTCGGCTATGGCATTTGCCATCTTCGCCCAGTTAGCCGGACTGATATCCGAGGAGTCGATGAGGGGCGTGAACGGCAACATTTCCACCTCGACGTCGCCGGCAAACATCTCCGGCACAAACGCCTTGAACGTATCGACATCTGCCGGACGGAGTGCGCCGGAAGTGTGGTTGCGTACCATCGTGATGGTACCGCCGGTAAGGATAACTAAGATGCGCTTCATGGAGAATTATAAATTAAAAATTAAAAATGCAAAATGCAAAATTATTTATATGCGGTCAGTGGGGCAGAGGCGGAGGTACAGTCGGAAGAGCAGGGGCGGGACGGTGGTTGCCATAAGCAAAACGACCGACATACCGATGAGCGTGACTGCACCGAGCGAGTGCATAGCCGGATGAACGGCGAGCACAAGGATGCCAATGCCGATAAGCATGATCAGTGCCGAGAGGATGATCGACTGCCGGTACTGAGGCAGGATCGGTTTACCGGTACGATGCTCGTAAAGCAGACCTTCGACAATGAAGATCGTATAATCGTCACCCTGACCGAAGATGAACGTGGCGAGGATGATATTCACTATATTGAACTGCAAGCCGAAGAGCTGCATGAGAGCAAGGATCCACACCCAGCTCAGTGCCATGGGAATGAACGCAATCATTGCGAGCCAGATGTTGCGGAAACTCAGCCACAGGAACGCGAAGACGATGAGCGAGCAGCAGAGACCGATGTAGTCGAAGTCGTCGCTCAGGCGCTGCGTGAGCACGCGGAAATCAAACGCCTTGACGGGTTGCCAAGAGCGGAGCAGGTCGTAGAACGGCGTGAAAGCTGCCGGACGGAATCCTGCTGCCGTAGCCTCGGTCTGGACGGTGGTGATGAGGCTGTCGGCACTATGCGACTGCCAGTACGAGAGCCACAGGTCGGCACGCTCGGGGTGCTCAGCCATGACGCGCTGGGGATTGCTTACGGAGTCGAAGTACGCGAGATCGGCACGCTGCTCCGGAGTCATGTAGTTAATGTTTGACAATTGATTGTCAAACAATTTACCATTTGACCATTTACCATTTACCATTAAGAATACTCCCGCGAGGAGCGTGAGGACGAGAATTGACCATTGGAGATAATGGTGTACGGTGTACGGTGTATGGTGTACGGTGATTTTGATTTCTCTCACCGGTGTGGGTTCTGCGGACATCAGGTGCGGGAGAACGAAGATGCAGAACAGGATCGTGCCGACGAGCATAGCTGCGGCGAAGATGCCCAGATGGCGGAGAGCCGTAGCCTGCATCGGTACGAGCACAAGGAATGCGCCGACGGTGGTAATATTGCCTACCACAAGCGGCGAGAGCACCTCCTGGAGCGTCTGACGAACGGAGGTTGTATAGCGCTGATGCACGAGCAGATGCAGGGGATAATTGACCGCTATACCGATGAGCACACTGCCTATGCCGAGCACGATGGCACTGACTGTGGGCGTGACGAGGCGCAACACACTCATGCCCATGAGCCAGCCGAACGATACAGCGAGCATGATCAGCCAAAGGTCGCGCCTGCGCGGGAACGCGTATGCGAGCAATATAATAATAAGCACCAACGAGAGAGCTATGCACAGCAGGGTGTCGGTCTTGATGCGGCGGGCATTGCCGACCGCTATGACCGGTGCGCCGACCCAGCGGATACGAAGCTCCGGATAGAGCGCACTGACCTCACCGGCTATGGCGTTGAGCGAATCGACGAGGGCAGCGTTGTGGCTGGTCTCGGTGCCGCCGTAGGGGCTATCGAAAAACGCATAAGAGCGTTTTTCATTTGAGATTTGAGATTTGAAATTTGAAATTTGAACGAGCCCTAACGGGTCGTATTGGATGGCGGTGGAGAAGAGTCCGGTGCCGGGGATAGAGAGGATCTCGCGGTCGTGGAGTAGGGCGGCACGTACGGCAGACGGCATGAACAGCGAGTCGAAGCGCGCAAAGGTGCTGTCGGCGATGAAGTAGGGCATCTGGGAGTAGATGGCGGCTATGCCTTCGGAGAGATCGAGTTCCGTTTGCAGATCCGGCAAACGGTCGGCGACGGCTTCTATTGCCTCGTCGCGCAGGCTGTCACCCTCGACGATGAGTACGATGCGCGAGGCGGATTGCTGCGACTGATAGACGGCAAGTGCTTCGCGGTCATCGTCCGTAACCGGCAGGAAATCCATGATGTCCTCGTTGTAGCGAAGCGATACAGCCAAAGCGATGAGCGGCAGCAATATGACAACGAGTGCTATCCACAGCCAGCGGCGATGGGAAGCAATGTAGTCATATATGCGGAGGAGGCTAGCGTTCATCAATGAATTTGACGGGTTTGCGGCTCTTGGCGGGGAAGTTGATCTGTTGGATGACATCCGCGGGCAGGATCTCGACGACAGGTGCTACACGCAGGCGGCTGCGGAAACGGTCTTTGAGGGTCTTGATGGCATCATCGGCTTGGATGGCTTCGCGCAGACTGATACGCACGATTACCTCATCCGTGCCGGCATCCGAAGCGCGCACCACCACGACGTAGTTGCCTACGAACGGCGTGTTGTCGAGCACATCGTTGATGGCAGGCGGGTAGATGGTTGTGCCTTTGAGTTTGATCATGTTGTGCTTGCGTCCGATGAGCGGCGTGAGGCGGTAGGAGTTTCTGCCGCAGGCACAGGGCGCAACTACCTTCGTTGCTATATCGCCCGTGCGGAATCTGAGCAGCGGCATGCCTTCGACGCCAAGGGTGGTGATAACTATCTCGCCGGGTTGTCCGTCCGGTACAGGACGATCATCCTCGCCGATGATCTCGACGATGATAAGTTCGGGGTGCACGTGCCCGCCGCAAGCATGTTCGCATTCGCTGAACGTGGCGGACATCTCGGTGGAAGAGTAGGTGGCGTAGAGTTCAACCTCCGGCCACTTGTCGTGAATACGTTGCCCGAGCAGGTTGAGGTTGAACTGCTGATCGCGCAGTCCTTCGCCGATACCGATGATCTTGCGGATAGAGGAGTGGCGGTAGTCGATGTTATGCTGCTCGGCGTACTCGATGAGCCGCAGGATGAACGACGGCACGCACATGATTGCCGTAGGGTGCAGCCGCTCGATGGTGTCCCACTGGAGTTCGGGGATACCGTTGCCGACGCGGATGATACTGGCGCCTAGGCTACGGATGCCCATCCAATAGGCGAGACCCGCCATGAAGCGTTTGTCAATGGTGGTCATGAGCTGGAGAATGTCGCCCTTGCGCAGTCCGGCGCAGGCGAACGACTTGTGCTCGTTGTAAGCGAGGCGCTGCAAATCGCGCTCGGTGCACCCGAACACAACCGGATCGCCGAGCGTGCCGGAGGTGGTGATATAGTCGATGATATCCTCACGCGGGACGCAGAGAAAGTCGTTGTTGAAGCGTTGCAGATCCGCCTTTTCGGTGAACGGAAGGCGTTGCAGGTCGTCGATCGTGCGGATGGACGAAGGGTCGATGCCTCGGTCGGCAAACATCCGCCGGTAGTAGGGCGAGTGCTCGGCGAGGTAGGCTATCTGCTTTCCCAGCAACTCTTCCTGGTACGCACGGATGCGTTCTATTGATTCAAATTCGATATCCATTGTAGAAATTCGTTTTTCCATTGACGTGATTCATCTGTTCCTTTGACGGTCGAAGCCCCGAAGCCATGGCCGCCTGTTTGGTATTGTATGTAGCGATGCGGCACGTGGTTGGCAGTGAGTGCCGAATCGAGCAGTTCGGAGTTCTGGTACTTGACCACCGGATCATCGACGCAGTTGACGAGGAACACCGGCGGGCAGTCAGGCGATATATGGCGCTCGATAGAGAGGCTGTCCTGCAGGGTGGTGTTCCACTGCCGCCAGACGCCAAGCGCTCCGCGGCGCGAACGTTTGTGTACGTAGCGAGGGTCGGAGAACGTCACCACGGGGTAGATAGGGCAGACGAACGAGGGACGGTAGACGGTGCGGTTGTGGGTGGTGCTCATCATCGTCAGATGTCCGCCGGCAGAGAACCCCATGACGCCGATGCGGGTGGTGTCGATGCCGAAGGAGTCGGCGTGCTGATAGACATAGCGGAGCGCCTCTTCGACATCGGTGAGCATCTTAGGGTACTTGTTGCCAATGCCGAGCACACGGTAACCGAACATATACGCCGATACGTTTGCCACGTGATAGCGCAACACAAACGCGTTGATGCCCTGCGACTGCAACCACTCGGCTACGCCTATACCTTCGACCTTCATGTCCAGCCACGAGTAACTGCCACCCGGGCAAACGACGATAGCGATGCCGGTGTTCGACGCGCTGTCGGCCGGGTACGCTGTGATGCGGCCGGTGGCAGCCAACAGTTGGCTGCCGACAAATAGCGGGCTGCCGGCTATGAGTAGGAGCAATATGACTACTTGCAATCGTCGCATAGGGCTTGAACTGTTTGTTGGGCGGTCATCACTACGCCGCACAGACCGTGGAGGAAGATGTTCTGACCGGAGAGGTAGAATCCCTTGACACGGGTGCGCACCGACCCGACGCCTTCGCTCATGCCGAACATCGCTCCTTCGGGTGAGAGGAAGTCGTCGCGGAAGGTGAGCGAGGTGGACGAGAAGATGTCGATCATCTGCTTGCGGATGTCGGGATAGACGGACTCGATGAGGGTGAGCGTCTGCTGCTCCTTTTGCTGCTTGAAGGCTTCGTACGCCGCATAATCCGCCTTGCGGTCAGCGTGCCAGGGGGCAAGGAGGCTGTAGTCGAGCGGCATAACTGTTTCGATGGTGCGTGCAAACTGCTGCCCGCGCTCTGCACACGGCGTCATGACGAGTAGGTTGTGCTCCGGCAGGTAATGCGTCACGGGATCGTAGGGTAGGGTATCGGGACGGAGGCGGATATACGTTTTGAACGAACCGAAGGTCTCGGGCGTAGCAAGGATGCGTTTGCGTGCAGCGGGACGACAGAGCGGCAGATCGGTCAGCGCGAGCAGTCGCTTGGGGTGGAGAGTGCTGACGACCAAGTCGTAATTTGTGATTTGTGATTTGTCATTTATGATTTGGAAGTGGTCATCGTCTTGACTAACTTTGGTTACTCGTTGCGAGGTGAGGATGCGACCGCCGTGGCGGGTGATGAACAGGGCGAGGTCGTCGGCAAGGCGCTGGCTGCCGCCTACAAAGCGGCAGACACCTTGCAGGCTCTGTTCCCACTCCGGTTTGCCTATGAGATCGGAAGGAGTATGGTCTAGGATTGTCTCGATGCAGTCCGCTTTCAGTCCCAACTCAGTCAGCACACGAGTCACTGCGCCGTCGGGAGTCAAGCCGGAGAGGATATGCATGCCGGTGAGCCATGTTTCACCGTTGCGCTCGTAGGAGTAGAGTCCGCCGCCATAGACGGGCAGTTGCTCGAGCAAGGTAACCTGATAACCGCGCTGTGCGAGCAGTGCGCCGCAGAAGAGTCCGCCAACCCCTGCACCGAGGATGCCGACATGGATGCGGTTGGAGTGCAGCAGAGCGCTGTAGTGGAGTTCGAGGGATTTGGACTGCCGCTTATAGCAATCGCCAAACGAGCGGTCGCCAACGGGTATCTCGGGGAGTATATGCAGCGTGACGTGATTCGGCTTGATGGCAAACTGCCGGCGGCTCAGGTAGTCGTTCATGCCTTCGAGCAGCAGCGGCTGAACAGGCAAGTGGAAGAGTTCGGCGTAATAGGTTGCACCGCGATGGAAACGTCCGATCTCGCCGGTAGTAGTGCGCGTGCCTTCGGGGAAGAGTAGGATAGAGTAACCTTCCTCCGTCACGCGGCGCATCAGTGCCTCTTTGGCGTCGCCCTCCATCGAGAGCGGGAAACAATCTAATTTACGCGTAACAACCGCATAGATGGGATTCTTCCATACATAATCCTTCACCATCACGACGAACTTGGGCGAGAGGGAGAGATAGAGCATGATGTCGATGAGCGATTGATGGTTGGAGATGATCACCGACGGGTGCTCAGCCAGGGTGATGTTATGCGGGTTGTCGATGGTGTAACGCAAGCCGATAAGATTGCGGCTGTAATGTTTTGCCACGCGTTGCATGAGGCGATGGTAGCGCGCGCGGCTGTCAGGGGTATTGCCCCGGAAAAGGAAGTACAGCAGTGAGAACGGCGTGACGAGCAGCAGCATGGTCAAGCCGAAGTAACCGAAGCAAATCACCGTGCGCCAGTACATATTGATGTAGCCGAACAGCAAGGCGCCGAGGCAAAGGAAACAGTTGAGGATGCTGATGCGCGTGAAGTCGTACGCGGGGCGGAAATGGCTGACGCGTTGCTCCTTGGGCGGATAATACACACGAATGGGCACGGGGATGAGTTGCACGTTATGCCAGGCGGCAAAGACGAGCAGTTCGAGTTCCGCCTCGTAGCGGCTGGTGATGATCGGCAGTCCGTAGAGCCGGTGCAGCGGATAGAGACGCATGCCGGTCTGGGTGTCCGGCAGGTTGATGGTGGTCTGAAGGCGGAACCAGAAGTTAGAGAAGCGGTTGGCAAAACGGCTCTTGCCGGGCATATTGTCGTCGGTAAACTGCCGGCTGCCGACAATCAGGGCGTTGGGGTGCACGTCGTGAGCCCGCAAGAGGACGGGTATGTCTTCGGGATAATGCTGTCCGTCGGCATCGAGGGTGAGGGCGAAATCGAAGCCCATTTCGAGTGCCTTGCGGAAACCCGAGACGAGTGCTTTGCCCTTGCCGCGGTTCGTAGGGTGACTGACAACAGTCACAGGGAACTCGAGCGTCAAGAGCAAGTCGAGCGTGCCGTCGGTGCAACCGTCATCCACGACGATGATATCGCGCAGCTGCTCGTGCGTGCGACGAAGGACATCGAGGATCGTACCGGCGTTATTGTACGTCGGCACAAGCGCACATATATGGGTTGATTTCGATTTTTCCATTGTTGATAGTTACGGTTACTTCGTTGTCGGGCGTGACAGGTTGACGGAATTTGAGATTCTTAAGCGAGGTAAAATGTACGGTTCGTCCGGCTTGGATGGATGCCAACTCTTCGGCGATCTGTATGAGACACGCTCCCGGAACAATCGGCTGCCCGGGGAAGTGTCCGGCAAAGACCGGATGCGCGGCATCGAAACGAATCGTGAACGACTGCTCGTCTTGGGCTATGATGTGATATAAACTATTGCGTAACGACATTGGTAAATTCGATGGTTGTTGTATCTCCGTTCTTCTCGATGAGTTCGACATGGCGGGCAACTTGCCCGGATTCGTCCATTGTGATGTTCACCTCCCGGAAGAGGCGTTTGCTCTCCTTTTGCAGCTTGGGGTCTTCGGCTGCATTGCCTGCCACGGAGGACATAATCATACGGAGCAGCTTCTGAATCTGCGGATTGACGTTGCTCTGTTCGCCGTTGATCTCCCAGACGAGTTGCTGAGGCGAGGTATATGCCCACTGCATGTAATCCGGTGCATGGTAGATCATGTGACCGGTAGAAACCTGCGGCTCGGCGAACATGGCGGAGGTCTTCGTCTGCACGAAGTCCGCCTGAAGCGATACTATAACGGTCAGTATGAGCCCTAAAATCTTCACTTAATTATTAATTTTTAATTTTGCATTTTTAATTCACCACAAGATAGCACCCTGCCATGATGAATAGTATGCCCAGCCACTGCGTCCATGCTATATGTTCGTGGAAGACGAGCATGGCGGCAATCATTCCGAACACGTACGCCAGACTGCTGAGCGGGTACGCCTGCGAGAATGACCAGTGCTTGAGGATGTACATCCACAGCAATCCGGCAGCCGTGAACGAGATGCCACATGCCAGCCACCACCAGTTCGTCAGTTGGCTAAGGACAAACGACCACGACCATGCAACGGCTCCCATCGCTTTGAGCGCGAGCTTCATAAACATCTGCCCGGCACAGAGCAGCAGACTTTGGATGAGAGCTAACAGAATCAGTTTCATTGTTTGCGGTTGGTATAGATGGTTACTCGGGCTATGTTCTGTGTGCTGTCGCCAATGTGTTGCAGCACGGCGTCCCAGGCATCCACCTGTTCGTCGAACTCGATGACCATGGCAGTCTGGATCAAGCCGAGGCTCATCTGCGTTCGGATATCCGCCAGGGCGCAATCGAGGGATTGCTTGCCTTGCGAGTAGGTGGTATTATAGCCGTGGTTGGCAGTGAGTATGGCAATGGTTGAGGCAACAGTGTTGTGCGTAGATTGCATGAACGGCGTGGGTTTGAGTTGCTGTTCGCCGGAGTCGATTATGTCTTGCAAGAACCGCATCGACTGCAACATACAACCCCATTGCGTGGCGCAAACGATAGCGTCGGGAGTAGCAATGCCGCTCTCCGCCATAGCGCGGCGTGCAGCCGCCACGATGCGGCGCGTCTGAGGCGTCATGCGGCGGGACTCGGCAGGGCTGACGTAAGCGGATACATCGATGTCTTGCGATATTTCGACAGTTCGATATTTCGATATATCTATCAGAGGGGCTTCGCTCAGGTCGATGCCTTCGTTGCTGATGATCAGCGAGGATTCGTTGCCGCCAAAGCCGAAGGCGTTGCACAGAATATGCTTGAGCGGTTGATGCAGGGTGTGGGTGACGGGCGTGATGAGTCCCTCGGCGGTAGTTGACCAGTTGAGGTTAGCGGGAATGAACCCGCGCTGCATAGCGAGCACGCAGATCGCGGCTTCCAGACCGCCGCTGGCGGAGGTGGTGTGGCCGGTGAAGGCTTTGGTGCTGCTTATGGCAGGCAGGTTACTGCCAAAGAGCCGCCGGAGCGCCGCTGACTCGCTCAGGTCGTTGTTCGGCGTAGCCGTTCCATGGGCATTGACGTAATCGATGTCCGAAGGTTGCAGTCCTGCCATGCGGAGTGCGCCGCTCATGGCGAGCAGTGCTCCCTCGCCGTTGTCGGACGAAGCGGTCTGGTGGTAAGCGTCGCAGGTGTTGGCATAACCGCCAATGTAGCCGAGGATGGTTGCACCGCGGGCTATGGCATCTTCTTCCGGCTCGATGAACAGGTAACCTGCTCCCTCGCCGAGGTTCAGACCGAGGCGGTCGGCATCAAACGGACGACACGGCGCATGGTCGAGGATCATCAGCGTGTTGAAGCCGTTCAAGTGGAACTTGCTCAGACTCTCTGCACCACCTACAAGCGCTGCTTTGACTTGACCTGTACGAAGCAGGTTCGCGCCAAGCATGATAGCGTTGAGCGCCGATGAGCACGCGGTGGATGGCGTAGCGATAAAGTTGAGAGTTGAGAGTTGGCGGGCAATGGCGTTGGTCGATTCGCCGGCTTCGTGCAGACGGATGTTCTCCGAGGCTTTGCCTAAGGCGTAGTCCTGCCAATGCTGCTCGGTGAGATCCATTCCGCCGACGGTTGTGCCGCTGATGAAAGCCAAGCCATTTACCATTTTCTCATTTAGTCCGGCTTGCTCCAGCGCTTCGCGTGCGGCGATGATACCTAAGAGCGAGGTGCGAGGCATAGGCTCGCTGTCGGCTACACCGGCTATATGCTTGAGTTCGGCATCGGTGAGCGGCACCTCGCCTACAGGCAGATCGGTGTGTACGCTGCCGAGTAGGCGCATAGCACCGATGCCCGAACGTTCGTCGAGCAATGATTGCAGCGTTTCGGCGCAGTTGCGTCCGATAGCACTGATGGCTCCTATACCTGTGATGGCTATGCGCATGGTTTACTTTTTGCGGTTGGCTTGGATGAACTCAGCCATGGTACGTACCGAACGGAAGATCACTTTGCCTTCCTTAGGGTCGGCAAGTTTGATACCGTACTCGCGATCCATGAGCATGATGAGTTCCAGCGCGTCAATCGAATCCAGACCCAGGCCTTCGCCGAAGAGTGGTGCATCGGTTTCGATGTCTGCGGGAGTCAGGTCTTCGAAGTTAAGCGCTTCGATGATTTGGGATTTAAGTTGTTCAATCAGTTGTTCCATATTAATTGGAGTTTAGCATAAAAGTTAGTATTATTACTGCACTCACACCAACCGACCAATGCGGATTGAAATGGTGTAGCAGCGATGATTGTTTCCAGTTGTTGTGGCGTATCAAGGATGTAGAACGAGGTTTCGCCTTGGATGTGATGACGGATGGCTATCTCGCCGGTGACGATGTTCGGCAGGGTATAGACGAACAGCGCGGGTGAGGGGTAGTAGTTGCCGTCGGTGATGGTTGCAAGGTAATCGGTATCGTTCTTGATGCTTGCACTACGATTCGCCAGGATCACTGCATCCACTGACTGCTGATTGCTGACTGCTGATTGCTTTAGCAGTAGTTCTGCAGCAATGAATCCAAGTCGGCTAAGGGTGTCCATCTTAAAGAACTTCGGATAGTCACCGACATACCGACGGTAGAGCTCGACGAGCATCTTTTCGCCCGTCTGCTCCACTGCTATGGTTTTGCCGTCCAGCAGCACCGAGGTGGTGGTGATCTCTATTTCGTGCATTACTTGCATGTCAATCGTATTGCGGCATTTACTCCGCCGAAGCCGGATAACATTTTGATGAATGTGCCTTTGCCAAGCATCTCTATTCCTATGATTGTTTCTACGATGCCTGCTGCGCCCATGGTGTGCCCGAAGAAGGGTTTGAGGATGCTCTTCTCCACGTCTTGCAGTCCGGCGCGCTCGATGGCGATAG
>CADBAZ010000049.1 GCA_902792835.1 uncultured Bacteroidales bacterium | reverse complement strand
TTATCACGGTCGTGCATGGGGACGTACTATTCAAGCTGCCGCTACCTATGATTGGATTGATCCGTTTGGAGCCAAATTTCCTTGGGAGCACAAGGGTGAGTGGCACTGGTACTTAGGTGTCGGCGGTGCCGGTGGCTATGGTTGGTATGCATATTCAGGAGGTTATGGCGGTCGCTCTGACTGGGGCTTCCTCGGTGCAGCAGGTCGTGCAGGTGTTGAGTACGACTTCTGGTTCCCTCTTCAGCTCTCGATTGACTTCCGTCCGACTCTGGGTGTAGGTCTGATGGATAATGGTGCAGGTGGCGCACAAGCCGGTCTGTACTGGGAAATGACCTGCCTCGCACTCGGCGTTCGCTACAAATTCTAATGCAAATGCTAATCTGTTCACAGATTAAACAGATTTAACAGATTGCAATGAATATTTAGAATTGCAATCAAACAAAAGTGAGTTCCAATGCGGAACTCACTTTTGTTTTAGGATAACGCGGAAGGTTGTACCCTTGCTGACAACAGACTTATGGACGAAGATCTTGCCGCGATGGTATTGTTCGACGATACGTTTGCAGAGGCTCAAGCCTAATCCCCACCCTCGGGTTTTGGTTGTGTAGCCCGGGCGGAAGACTTGGCGGTAACGTTTGCGTTCTATACCACGTCCGGTGTCGGTAACATCAAGGATGATGTTATTGCCGCTCGCTGTCAGATGCAAACCGATCCATCCTCGACCGTTCATAGCATCAACAGCGTTCTTGATAAGGTTCTCAGTCACCCACTCCATTAGCGGAGCATCAACGGATGCTGTATATGCTTCGACAGGGTGCTCGTCGATCGTTAGTTCGATTTCTACCTTATTTGATACGCGCGTGCGCATGTACGCAACAGACTCCTCAACAATCTTTCGCATATCAGCAGGCATCAATGTGGGCGAACTACCGATACGCGAGAATCGTTCGGCAACCAATTGTAGACGGTTGACGTCGGTAGCTATATCCGGCAGGAGTTCGTCGTCGGGGTATTTCGTTTTTAGGAGCTCGAGCCATCCGTTGAGCGAAGAGATAGGCGTACCGAGCTGGTGGGCAGTCTCCTTGGACAGTCCGACCCAAACACGATTCTGCTCGTTGCGGTACGAGGTGATGATGTAGGTGACAATCAGTGCCATAAAACTGAGCACAACGAGCATCTGCACCCACGGAAACCAACGGAGTTGACGCAACAGATTAGACTCTTCGTAGAAGATATACTGCGTTACCTGAGGCGACACACGTACCTCAATGGGAGCTTGCGTGCTGCGAAGGTGACTGATTTTCCCTGCATAAAACTCTTCGATGTCCGTTTTGGGCTCTTGCACATTACGCGTAAGAATGACGTGGTAATCGGCATCGGTCATATAGACTGGAATCGTAGTATTCGCCTCGATGATAGACGAATACAACGAAATGTCGGTATTCTCGTCGGCGAGCACGAGTTGTCGAGTAGCTTCAGCCCAGATCTCCATTCGCTGTTTCTCGACCTGAGCAAACTGCATTGACAGCCGTCGTGTGAACCACGCCGAAGCTCCGACGAAGAGCAGGGCAAAGAGTACAATTATCCAACTAACACTTTTTCGCATAACATGGGGTTCACTGCGTGAACGTTAAAAGGTTTTTTTTTTAAGAAAAACGTTAAAGGGTTAAAATGGTTTTCTCTGCCGAGAAAACGTTAAAGGGTTATTTCATATTGAGTTTCTTGCGGACGTCTTTGGGCAGAGCATCCTTGTGAACGAGGATGTCGTTGGTCTTATAGCGCATGAACGCTTCACTGACGTACCAGATACCTTTATAATCCGAGCGGAGTTTGCCCCAAGAGTTCTTGATCATGTAATACTTCTTGCCGTTCTGATCATGTGCAATGCCGAAGATCTGCATGCCATGGTCGTCGGTTGTCTCCCAGCGGTCGAAAGCATCCTGGCGCATCTGTTGGGTTACTTCCAGTTCCGGCAGAGGTTTCTTGGTCAGTTCATCGCGACGCTCATCGGCTTTCAACCCTACCCAATGCGCCATGTCACTGCCTGTCAGCTCTGCACCGTTCTCTGCATCGGGCACCACGCCAATGCCTTTGCGCGTGAACCCTTCCTCGCTCACATCCGCTCCCCATGCGAGTGTGTAGCCCTTGGCGAGAGCATTGTCGATAACCGCCATCAGTTCGTCGATGGGGATATTGTACATCTGATCCATACGCCAGTTGTCGGGCACCTCAAGGGCAAAGCGCTCATAGAACGGATGGTGGGTGTAACTGGTTATGCTGACGTAGTCTTCCTCCTTCAGCCCGAGTTCGTCGGCAAAACTGCGCGGCGTATAGGTCTTACCGTTATAGGTAAACTCTTCGGGACACTTGCCCAGATACGTATCGTAGATAGCCTGCAATCCCTCACGCCATACGGGAGTCAGTTTCTTGAGTTTGCCATTGGTTAGCGCTTTGAGGTAACCTCCGGCCACGGCATCCAGTTCGGTATGAACGGGCAGTGTATCGCTCCTCTGTGCACCATAACGGATACCGGGCATCGCTTCTTGCGGCACTAAACCGTAGTGCGACATACAGTACAGCACGTCATACGCGCTGCCACCGGGGGCAAAACTGCTGCCCTGACCATACATACGAACGAAATATGTCGCACGATCCATCATCGTCTTGCTCACCACGAACATCTCGCTCAAGTCATATTCGCCCTTTCCCATACGAAGCAGTTCGCTCTCAAGGAATCCGACTGTGGAAAATGCCCAACAGGTCGATGAGCGGTTTTGATCCTTAACCGGAGTAATAGCAATACTGTCAATCGTCGTAAAACGGAAGCCTTCGTCCTCTGCTACAGCTGCACTGTCAGTCGGTTCATCCACAATAGCAACACCTGTCGTCTGTGCAGATAAGCTAATTGTTAGCATTAACGCCAAAAAAAAGAAACAGTTTTTCATTATTCGTGTGATTTTCGATATCCAATAAATTACAAAATGCAAAAATCGTACCATAAATCAAAAAAAAAGTGCAAACTATTTGCAAATGTCTAAAATTTTGTGTAACTTTGTACGATTTTTCTGAAATCGGGCAATAAATGAAGTTTACAGACGTTCGAAAATATCTTGACGAGCATCCTTGGCTCGATCGTTGGGTGGTGAACAAGTACACAATCACGTGCCTTATTTTCGGTGTGTTCTTCTTTTTTATAGGCGATCAGAGTCTGGTTAAGCAAATCAAACGTGTGCGTCAGGCGCATCGTTTGGAGAAACAGATTGATGAGAGTCGTCAGAATATTGCCACCTACCAGCGCGAACTGGAAGTGCTGTCGAACACCGACAGCCTTGAGCGGTACGCCCGCGAGCACTACCACATGCACGCGCCAAATGAGGAAGTGTATATAGTGAAATAGTTGAAAGGATGAAGACCGGAAAGATATTGCTGATAATAGGATTGATCGTAGTGGCTGTGGGGGCGATACTATCCACACAGGAGATTGAGCCGTACGCCGATTACACGCTGGTTGCAGGAGCAGTACTGGTGGTCATCTCCGGATCGTTTCGGATGCGCAACAAGTAGTATGCAGGACAAGCTGGTGAACGAACATATTATTCTTGGTATCGATCCGGGAACGTTGTACATGGGTTATGCCATATTGCACACCGTGGGGCAGAAAGCCGAGATTAAGGAGTTCAGCACACTCGATGTACACAAATTGGACGACCAGTATGCACGATTGCAACAGGAGTTCTTCTTCCTGCAACAATTGATAGACAAACACCACCCCACCTGCCTTGCCATCGAGACGCAGTTCGTTGACAAGAACCCGCAGACGATGATCAAGATCGTGCACGCACAGGGGGTAGCAATAGCCGCGGCACTATCAAAAGACGTACCGATATACGAGTACTCGCCGATGAAGATCAAGATGGCTATCACCGGCAACGGTCACTCCACAAAGCAGCAGGTGGCAGATATGTTGCAGCGATTCCTGCACATACCCGACGAGCAGATGCCCAAGAAGCTCGACGCCACGGATGCACTCGGCATTGCTTACTGCCACTTCCTGCAATTAGGTCTGCCGGTGAATACTGCCAAGGGAGCGAAGAACTGGACGACGTTCGCCAAGCAGCACGGGATGGTTGAGGGCGCAGCCACAACACCGAATCAGAAACTCATCGCTGCCCTGCGAGGCAAAAAATGAAAAAATGTGAAAATGAGAAAATAAGAAAATAAGAAAATGAATAAATAACTTAAATCGTAAATGTCTTATGGCTTACAAAATTTCTAACGACTGCATTGCATGCGGTACATGTAAAGACGAATGCCCGATGGGTGCTATCTCCGAGGGCGAGCACTATGTAATTGATCCCGACGTGTGTGTTGATTGCGGCACATGCGCTGACGTTTGCCCGAGTGGCGCTATTGCTCCTGAAGCATAGCCACCGAACAGGCGTAATCTTCCGTATGGAAGGTGAGAATGGTGCAATCCTGAGCTTGCTCAAGCAGCGTAGGGATTGCACCTAATTTGTTTAGCCCTGTGCCGCGGGCTTTGACGAGTGCCTCTTTGCGCGTCCATAATTCGGTGAACGCTATAGCAGGATCAGGCGCAGCGGCAATCTGTTGCCTTTCGGCAGCACTCATGGTGCGCTCAAGGAAATGTGCGTCGGCAAGACGTTTTACAGAAGCGACCGTCTCTATATCTATGCCTATCGGCTGGCGGTCAATCGCCACAGCAATAGCGTTCTTCGTGTGGGAGATAGAGAAAAAGACTGCTGCGCTCAAAGATGGTTTACCAAAAGCATCTTCGGTGTACGTGAGTTCGGATAAAGGAAACGCAGCAGGCAGATAAGCGTGCTCGGTGAGCAGTTCATGGAGCAATTTCCACGCGCGCAGGCAGCAATACTGCCCGTGCAGATGCTTGTAGCGCAAGGCTTTTTCCCGTCGCTGCAAAGGAACAAGCGGTAGTAGTTCGGCTACTACCGCTTGCATAGTCTGCGTATCAGGAATATTTTCTACGCGATAGAACATATTATCTGCGCGAACTTCCACCGCCTGATCGTCCGCCTCCGCCACTGAATCCACCACCGGAGTGCGAACCTCCGCTGAATCCTCCGCCGGAGCGTGAGCCGCCGCTAAAACTGCTGCTCGATGAGCGTGAGCCGCCGCTAAAACTGCTGCTCGATGAGCGTGAGCCGCCGCTATAGCTGCTCGACGAACGGGAACCACTGCTGTAACTGCTGCTCGATGAGCGTGAACCGCCGCTATAGCTGCTCGAAGAACGGGAGCCACTGCTGTAACTGCTGCTTGACGAACGCGGGCTGCTACTATAGCTGCTACTCGACGAGCGAGAACTGCTATACGAGCTTGACGAACGGGAAGGTGCACTCTGCGTCGTGGTTGCGTTGCGTGAGGTTACCGTTGCGGTACGCGTCGGAGCGGTTGTCGTTGTTGTACGCGTGGTGCTCACTGACGTTGTCGAACGCGAACCCGGTTGACGGGATGTCGTAACCGACTGACGGGATGCTTCCGGACGCGAGGTTACGGCTTGGCGGGTTGAAGTAGCCGCGCTGTGCGAACGCAGGTTTGCACTGCTAAACGTGTTGTCACGACTTGTCACGTGGCGCATGGTTGCTCCTGTGCCGCCTACCCTTGTAGGAGCCGATCCGCCTTGACGGGGAGCCACTGATCCGGCATGTGTCGAACGCGTAGCTGCCGAGCGGGATACATCCAGCGAACGAGCGTTAGTAGCTGTGGTGTGACGCGAACTGAATGAGCGGTCACGATGCTCGGTTGCGTACTCCCTACGCGATACGCTGTGATGCATGTCACGATAGTGAGGACGAGGCTGCGAGGCGTAACGGTACGAGCAGTACGGATGGCAGTGATGCCAATGGTAGCAATGATTCCAGTAGTGTGCTAAAGGCACTACATGCCAATGACGCCACCAATAAGGATAATAATCCCAGTACCAAGGTGATGTCCAACATACCCAGAACGGATCCCAGAACCAATCGTAGATGTACGGACGGTAGATATATACGGGTTCGATGATGTAGTTCGTGCCGTAGATATATTCGTCACCTATCACCTGCGTAGTGACCTGACCTGTGCTCTCGTCTTTCTCTACATATATGGATGCCACATCCTGGAATACATCCTTTGCCAACACGGCTTGGATAACCACAAGGTGTTTGTTGCCGGACGAGGTCTCCACTACGCGGAGGTAATCCACAACTCCGTCACCGTTCAAATCCAGGTTGGTGAAAGCGGAGTCGGGGTTGTTGAGGAGTGTTTCGAACTCCTCCACGTTCTTGACTGTGCCGAACAATGTAGCCACCGCTTTCAAATCGAGCGCTTGGCTTATGTCCTCTGAGTTGGCAGTAACCGTGATGGTTTCGTCTGCCCAAGCACTCCAGCTAACTGTAGCCAGAAGTACCAAAAGTGATAGCAAGCGTTTCATAACAATAGTTTTTTAGTTATACAAGGTGTAACGTGTGGTGCATCTTTTCCTTCTTCGTACGCATGTAGCGCAGGTTGTAAGGATTCGGTTGCACCTCTATTGCTATGTTTTGTACAATAACTATGCCATAACTCTCCAAACCGATTCTTTTTACGGGATTATTTGTCATAAGTCGCAGATTCTTAGCGCCCATCGAGCGCAAAATTTGTGCGCCTACTCCATAGTCCCGCTCGTCGGCATCGAAGCCAAGATGCACATTTGCCTCCACGGTATCCTCGCCTTGCTCCTGCAATTTGTATGCTTTAATCTTGTTCATCAGCCCTATTCCTCTACCCTCTTGGTTGAGGTAAACGAGTATTCCTCTCCCCTCTTTTTCGATGCGACGCATGGCTTCGTGGAGCTGTTCACCGCATTCGCAGCGTTTACTGCCGAATATATCCCCCGTCATGCAGGAGGAGTGAACGCGGCACAGGATCGGCTCATCCTCCGTCCATGTGCCTTTGGTCAGCACCACATGCTCCAGCCCGTTGCTCAGTTGGCGGAAAGGCGTGAGTTGGAACTCGCCGTACTCTGTCGGCAGCGATACTGTATCACCTCGCTCCACTAATGCCGCACTCGGAATATTCTGCTTCTTGGGCAGCGCGGCTTCCGTACGCAGCCGGTAGGCTATCAGGTCTTTGATCGAAATGATATGCAGACCGAACTCTTTGGCTACCTGCTCCAATTGCGGCATACGTGCCATCGTGCCGTCCTCGTTCATTATTTCTATTAGCGCGGCGCACGGGCGCATACCCGCAAGGCGCGCGAGGTCAACAGCCGCCTCGGTGTGACCGGCACGCTTGAGCACGCCGTCGGCTTGCGCGTACAACGGATTGATATGTCCCGGGCGACCGAACGTCGAAGCCTTGGAGCTGGGGTCGGCCAACGCACGGATAGTCGCTGCTCTATCCTCCGCCGATACGCCCGTTGTGCAACCTTCCAGCTTGTCAACCGTGATGGTGAACGGCGTACCGAGCATCGAGGTGTTGTTTGCCACCTGATGCACCAGGTCGAGTTCAGCGCAACGCTCTTCGGTCAGCGGGCAGCACAGCACACCACGCCCGTTATGCAGCATGAAGTTCACTTTTTCTGCCGTAATCGTCTCCGCCGCGGTTATGAAGTCGCCTTCGTTCTCGCGGTCTTCGTCATCCACTACTATCACAAACTTACCCGCACGGATATCTTCGATTGCCCGTTCAATTTTATCCAACATAAAGCTATTTACCATTTATTCATTTATTATTTGTTCATTTACGATTCAGTCATTTTGAAGATGCAGTTTCTTCTTGATCGGTTCCAGCAGTTTAGCCCACGCCTCGGGGTTGAACAATGCCGAATCGGTAGCGGCTTTATAGGTGAGGAATATACCTATCGGCAGCAACACAAACGAACTCAGCCACATTCCTGCCCAGCATGGCCACAACGCCTCGCGTGCCATCTTGTACCCCGTGTTGTCAATGATGTAATACACGATAAACATCACCACGGATATAATCACCGGCGTACCTAACCCGCCTTTGCGGATGATAGCTCCCAGCGGCGCGCCGATGAAGAAGAAGATCAGGCACGCAAATGCCAGGGTGAACTTCCTGTGTAGTTCTACTTCATGCCGGCGTATATAGCGCTGATAGTCATCGAGCACGACGGCATTGTAGTCAATCTGATCCTTTTGCGAGTTGGCTCGATCCATTGCCACCTTCAGCACACGCTCTTTCTCCGACATAGTGAGCGAGGCGAACAGCGAATCGGGATTATAGCGTGCCTGCCAGTTCTCGCCACGGCTCTCGGCTTCCGCCCGACGTTGCTCATTGGCTTGCAATATCCGCTCGGTGTCATCCACCGAATGGTGTTCCCTGCCCAGATAACGTGCGTCAACCATCAGTCGGCTCTGCTCTGCACCTTTCTCCATGCTGAGCGAATGTACCGAGTCGATGGAGTGAATTAATTGGCGTGTATCTTTGCTCACATGCTGGTCGGCAAGGATGCTTTCGTCCATGCGGTTGAGGTCGCTGTCGAACTCAATAAGCAGTTTCTTCTCGGCATAGGTCTCACGCCTGTACGGGATATTCTTCGTCGTGCCCGTGGCGCGCTGCTGCTTGCGGTCGATATTCTCAAACGACTCGCCCGAATACAAATGCAGCACAAGGTACTTCTTGTCGTCAGTAAACACGATCTTTCCCGAATCGGCAACCATGACCGTTGCGTCGCGAAATCCCTTGCTGTAGTCGTAGATCATCAGATCGTACAGCATAGCGCGCTTGGCATCCTTGTGGCGGACGTAGATCTTGAACCCGTGTATCCCGTCATAGAACTCGCCTTCGGGTATATCCAACTCCGGCGATTTCTGCCTGAGCGAGAAGATCAGCGTCCACAACTTGACTTGCGAAACCGGCAGAATACTGTTGGAGAAATAGAACGCTCCGAGGCATATCATCAGAATAGCTACCACCAGCGGGCGCATGATTCGGAACAGGGATATACCCGCAGCTTTCATAGCGGTCAATTCCACCTGCTCACCCAGATTGCCAAACGTGATGAGCGATGCCAACAATACTGCCAACGGCAAAGCCAACGGCACAACCGATGCTACGGCATATACAAAGAACTCCGCCAGCACGCTTAGTTCAACGCCCTTACCCACCAAGTCGCGCACATGCAGCCACACAAACTGCATTAGCAGAATAAATACGCAGATCACCAGCGTCAACACAAACAAACCGAGGAAGTTCCTCAGCATGTACATATCCAGACGTTTAATCGGTGACCGCCACATTATCGCTCGCGCACTCCTCCTTTCAGGTCATCACTTATAAAACTGAACGGCAGCAGACTCTCCGCGCTGTCGAACTCATATACATGATTTGCACCAAACAGCAGCACACGCATCGGCTGTTTGTAGCGATTCTCTGTTTCCAACATCACTTGGCGGCAAGCACCGCAAGGCGAAACAGGGTCTTCAGTAAAATGCCCGTCGGTAAAAGCGGCAATTGCCAATGCCTTGACCGGCTGATCCGGATGTTGCGCTCCGGCGGCAAACAATGCCGTACGCTCTGCACACAGACCGCTCGGATAGGCGGCATTCTCCTGATTGCAACCGCCGACAATCGTACCGTCGGCAAGCAAAGCCGCTGCACCTACGCAAAAATGCGAATAAGGCGAATACGAATCTTCCGTCTTACGTTTAGCGGCTTCCAACAGACGCTGGTCGGCTTCTGACAACTCGCTCCACGCATAACTGCGGATGCGGGTATCAATCGTGAATTCTTTCATGATATGTAGTGTATTTTGATGTTAATTTCTGCATGTTTGTTTACCTAATTTGACTAATTTGACAAATCAGCCTACAAAGATACAAAAAATATTTGATAATTCAAAATTTTTTTTGTAATTTTGTGCGCAGAAATGAAATTATGTACAAAAATGCGCAAATTACGCCTCATACTTATCGTATTTTTATGCTTTTCGATGCATGACGCGCTCGCTATCAACATGCAAACGATAGCCGACAGCCTGACTGTCTATGCCAACAGCAAGGCGGAAGTCGGGATTGTTTCCGTCAAACGGGTTCGCACCAGCGGCAATACGGCACGCATCTACACCGACAAAACCCTGAGTTTCCTCTCGCTTTCGCCGTCCGAACTGACCGACCTGCGCCGTCGTGTCAGCCTGTTGGTGTTCGGCACAACGAAAGGGGATATACAGATTTACTCCGACGGCTACGAACTCCATGAGCTGCTTACGATGCGCTATCGCTCTGTCGGTAAGACGCACGTACATGCTGCCCTGCAACCTCTGGTCAAGAACACTGACCTACCCTACGACATCTCCAACGGCCTGGAAGGCAAGCACATAGCCCTATGGGGCAGTCACGGCTGGTACTACAACAACCAGCTCGACCGCTGGCTCTGGCAAAGGGCACGACTCTGGACTACCGTCGAAGACCTGTTCACATCCTCCTACACAATGCCTTATCTCGTGCCGATGCTCGAGAACGCAGGAGCGGTTGTGCTCCAGCCGCGCGAACGTGACACACAGACAGCCATGGTCATCATCGACAGTACAGCCATGCGCATGGAGGATGGCAAAACCATTGCCGAAACGATCGTACCTGAGGAAGGGGAGTACGCCGTATATATATGGTATAATCCCTCTACGCAAGCCTCCAACCGCACCGACTTGAGCGTTGAGCACAAAGACCAACTCACCCGCTACCATCTAAATATGCAGATCGGCGCAGGCACGTGGATCTATGTCGGCAAACACGCGTTCTCACCGCAGCAGACGGCACGCATCGCGATCCATGCACCCAAGGAGCAGATAGCCGCTATCCGTCTTGGCGGAGGTATAGATACCGCAGCCAATGTTCCGCGCTTTGCGGTAGGTGCATCGCAATATCTGCATTTCGCAGGTATCCCCGACTCTATCCTGGATTACACCCAGGGCGAGAACACCTACACCAACGACTACGCTTGCCGCGGGCAGTGGGTCAACTACCTGCTTGGCGGTTCGCAGTTGGCACCGAAAGCGGAAGGATTACGTATCCCCGTTGACATGAGTCTGGGTGTGCACTCCGATGCAGGTATTCGCGGCGGCGACTCGATTGTCGGCACGCTGCTCATCTACTACGACCGCGATGATGACAAGAACCGCAACCTGCCTCTGGGCGACTCCAGGTTGCATTGCCGTTACCTCGGCGATTATGTGCAGACGCAGGTTGTCGAAGATATGCGTCTGCTTCATGCACCGAACTGGAATCGTCGCTCGCTCAAGAACGCCGGCTATGCCGAAGCACGCCAGCCGCGCGTACCTGCGATACTGCTTGAGATGTTCTCCCACCAGAACCTCAACGACATGCGCCTCGGTCTGGATCCCAAAGTGAAGTTCGACATCTCGCGCGCCATCTACAAGGGC
>CADBAZ010000048.1 GCA_902792835.1 uncultured Bacteroidales bacterium | reverse complement strand
AAGGGTTTGTGCCACCCGAGACGAATCTGTGCGTGCAACTGAATATAGAGCGCGCAGCATATAGTGAGGTGGAGATAATTGAAAGATTATGAATATGAGGACAAATACGATTTTTGGATGCCTGCTGCTGTTGGTGGCAGTAGTATGTTCGTGCAACCAGAACAGCTACTCTGCCAAGAGAAACGCGGAGGATAAACTGATTGAGAAATTCATTAAGCGTCAGGGTATTAACATTATTTATGAATACCCCGATGAGAGCGTGTGGAAAGAGAAAGACTACTTGAAAGTAGCGGGGTACGACGATTTGTACTTCCATCTTGTTGAACGCGGTGATACGAGTTATTCGGTGAAAATGGGTGACAAGATCCTTGTGCGATACACCCGTTACAGCTTGACTGAGATAGCCGATACGTCACGGTACATGAACACTTCTGAGCAAGCGTATCCGACAGAGTTTGAATACCAGATTGATTGTGCGACTGATGAAACATTCGGGTGCGGCGTGCAAGATTATTTGTCCGAGCAAGCAGGGGTTTGACACAGAGAAAAGTACGGTGACACCGTACGGTTATGACATGTATATTCAAATACCGAGATATTAATTATGTTAGTTAAGAGTATTTCAGGAATACGCGGCACGATAGGCGGTCGCGTGGGAGAGGGATTAAATCCCGTTGATATCGTTCGATTCAGTGCAGCCTACGCCACACAACGGCGCAAGGCAATGCCGGAGAATAATACGCTGATAGTAGGTCGCGATGCGCGCATCAGCGGGCAAATGGTGGATATGCTGGTCAGTGCTACTCTGAGCGGAATGGGTTATCGGGTGGTGAACATCGGTCTGGCGACCACGCCGACTACCGAACTGGCTGTAATAGGCGAAAAAGCTGCCGGAGGAATCATCCTGACAGCAAGCCACAACCCGATGCAGTGGAACGCATTGAAGTTGCTGAACGAGAAGGGAGAGTTCCTGTCGGACAAAGAGGGCAAAGAGGTGCTGGCTATCGCCGAGAAAGAGGACTTCACGTTTGCCGAGATTGACGCCCTGGGCAGTATAGAGCACAAGGATTACCTGCCGTATCATGTGCAGAATGTACTCAACCTGAAACTGGTGGACGCTGAGGCTATCCGGAAGGCTAATTTCACCGTTGCCATCGATTGCGTAAACTCGGTGGGCGGTTTGGCTATACCGGCGATGTTGGAGGCGCTGGGCGTAAAGAATATTATCCGATTGAACTGCACACCTGACGGACATTTTCCGCATAACCCCGAACCTATTCCACAGCACTTGACGCAGATCAGTGACCTGCTGAAAGAGGGTAAAGCGGATGTAGGATTTGTCGTTGACCCCGATGTGGACAGGTTGGCTATTATCTGCGAGAACGGCGATATGTTCGGCGAGGAATATACCTTGGTGAGCGTAGCGGATTACGTGCTGAAACACACACCGGGCAACACGGTGAGCAACCTGTCGTCAAGCCGTGCGCTGGCGGATGTAACCAAGCGTTACGGCGGCACGTACGAAGCGTCGGCTGTAGGCGAGGTGAATGTGACGACGCTGATGCGCAAGAACGGCGCTGTGATCGGCGGCGAGGGTAACGGCGGCGTGATCTATCCCGCAAGCCACTACGGCAGAGATGCACTGGTGGGCGTGGCATTGTTCCTGAGCCATCTGGCTCACAGCGGCATGAAGGTGAGCGAACTGAGGAAGACCTACCCCGAATACTGCATATCGAAGAACCGAATTGACCTGACGCCGGAGATGGATGTGGATGCTTTGCTCGAGCGCATCAAGCAGAAATATGCCAACGAGCGCATCACAACGATTGACGGTGTGAAGATTGATTTTGCCGACGGTTGGGTACATCTGCGCAAGTCGAACACCGAGCCTATTATCCGCATCTACAGCGAGGCGCACACCGTGGAGGAAGCAGACAAGTTGGCACAAATGATAAAGGACGCGATATGAATATATTGATTACGAACGATGACGGATGGGGAACGCAGGGGATACTGACGTTGGTAAGGACGATGTTGCCACTGGGACACGTGACGGTGATTGCACCGGATGGTCCGCGTAGCGGTTACGGCGTAGGCATAACCGTCAACAGACCGATGTACCTGACGAGGATTGACGGCTCGGAGTACGGACTTGGTGAGGCAGAGATCTATACGACGAACGGCACTCCGGCGGATGCACTTAAACTGGCTATCAATGCCCTGTACGAGGGTGACGAGAAGAAGATAGATCTGTTGGTGTCGGGCATCAACCACGGTTCGAACGCCTCGGTCAATGTTATCTACTCGGGCACAATGGGTGCATGTTTGGTGGCAGCCGAGCACGGGATACCTGCAATAGGGTTTTCGTACAACGACCACTCGATGGATATAGATCTGAGTTATGCGGTGAAGTATATACCCGAGATAACCCGTCATCTGTTGGAAGAAGGCATGCCGTACGGGATTTGTTACAATGTGAATTTCCCGGTGGGACCGATCGAAGGCATTCAGTGGACGCGGCAAGCTATGGGACATTGGGAGAAGGAGTTAGCACCGCACGTTGACGAACAGGGACGAACGTATTACACGTTGGTTGGCACGTATATCAACCACGAGCCGGATGCCGAGGATACCGACGAATATGCGATAGCACATCATCGCATCAGTATTACGCCTACGAGCCTGGATCTGACGGCGTATCAAATGCTGTGAGTTGAGTGTTTCGCGTTGAGTGTTTAGAGATTATGAGGCGTTGGGATAATTTTTGGTTGGGATTAGTGTTAGGATTGCTGCTACCGCTACTGTTCTGTTTGGCGTACGCGCACACTATCAGTTTGCAACATTTCTGGCAGGAAGGGATGTATGAGTCGTTGCGACCAGTGATAGGAAGAATGTTGCTGCTGAGCACGTTTGCGAATATGGCGGTGATGTTTTTGCTCTATGAACTGAATATGTGGCGACTTGCCAAAGGTTTGCTTGTGGCTATATTGCCCTATATGGCAGCTGCGATTGTTATTCTATAAATTGTTAACCGATGAAATACTTCCTCATAGCCGGTGAAGCGTCAGGTGACATGCATGCCGCCAGACTGATAGCCGCTTTGCGGGAAGTTGACGGGGAGGCAAGCTTTGCGGGTTTGGGCGGCGACAAGATGCAAACGGAAGGTTGCAGGCTGTATCAGCACTACTCGAAGATGGCGTACATGGGCTATGTGGCGGTATTGATGCACCTGAAAGATATACGCGCCAACATCCGCATAGCCGAGCAAGCATTGCTGAGCGAGCAGCCTGATGAACTGATACTGATAGACTACCCCGGGTTCAATCTGAGGATGGCGAAGTTCGCCAAACGCCATTTGCCGAAGACGAAGATAACGTACGATATCCCTCCGAAGATTTGGGCGTGGAAACAATGGAGGGTGCATGCAATAGGCAAATATTGTGACCGGATATTGGGGATTTTTCCGTTTGAGCCGGAGTTCTACGCGCGCTATGGCTATGCATGCACGTACGTGGGTAATCCGACGGTGGAAGCGGTGGAAGGATTCAGGATTCAGGATTCAGGATTCAGGATTCAGAAAGACTATGTGGCGGTATTGCCGGGGAGTAGAAGACATGAGATAGATAACTGTCTGCCGAAGATGCTTGCCGGAGCAGAGCTGGCTATACGCGATGTACCGGGTATAGAGCAGATAGTAGTGACTCAGGCTCCCGGAATAGAACGGGAAGTATATGAGCGGTTGTGCAATGGGCATAAGGCAGTGGTAATCCGGGAAGATACGTATAATGTGGTTCGTGAAGCGAAAGCTGCTGTGGTGAACTCGGGGACTGCGACATTGGAAACGGCATTGTTGGGTTGTCCGCAAGTGGCGGTGTACCATGTGGCGTGCGGACATTTGCTGAATATGCTGCGACCGATACTGTTCAAGATACCGCATTTCACATTGGTGAACATTGTGGCTAAAAGGGAAGTGATCAAAGAGTTGTTAGCGTACGAATTTACCGAGGCAACAACCGTGCCGCCCAAACCGCTGCAGCAATCATTTGCAACAAATGAGAAAATGGTAAATGAGAAAATGAAAAAATGATACAAGATATGTCGCGCACACTGAAGACCATCCTTATCATCACCACGTATGTGGCACTTGCCGTGTTGACGGTGTATTTGTTTCCCCGTTACAACAACGCCTTCAACTACCACTTCGAGGTTGGCAAACCTTGGGGTTATGACCTTGTAACGGCGGAGTTTGACTTCCCGATATATAAGACCGACGCAGCTATCCTGCGCGAGCAGCAAGAGGCAATACGGGACATTACACCGTGTTATATACGCACGCGCGAGTTGCCGAACGGGATTTTCGTTTCTACGCTTGAGGAGCGCGACAAGTTACAGAACGAGGGTTACAAGCGTATAGCCATTCGCACTGACCGTCATACAGCCACTACGTTACCACTCAGTGATCTGCTGACGCCCAAGATGGCGTACGAACGTTACGGCGAGCAATATGAACCGAACATTGTAGCCGACTCGGTTGCCAACGCTAATCTCCGCCAAGTTGCGATAGAATCGGTATCGCAGACATTCGGGTTGGTGCAAAGCGGCGAGCGCATAATTGACCGCGGTGAGATTGTTACTGCCGAAACGTATCAGATTCTGACCTCACTGGCTCGCGCCTATTCGGAGAAAAACATCACCCGTCAGCAGACGGTATATATGCAGATCGGTTACCTGGCTCTGATTGTACTGCTGATCGTGTTCTTCGTGCTGTATCTTGCTATCATCAAACATGATCTGTTTGTGCAACTGCACTCGACCTTGTTCTTCTGTCTGTTGATAGCTATCTTCATAACTGCATCGTTCCTTATTTTGCGGTTCACGTCGGATGACACGCTGCTGTATATTGTGCCGTTTGCATGGTTGGGAATTCTGACGACGGTGTTCTATGACCCGCGTACGGGTTTGGCAGTGCACGCCATCACCATACTGATAGTGTCACTGGCTACGCCTTCGCCGTTTGCGTTCCTGTTTACGCAGATTATTGCGGGTATAGTGGTTATCTATTCGCTGAGAAAAATGACGCAGCGTGCTCATCTGGCACATACAGCTGTGCTGACCGGCATTGCGTATGCGTTCGTTTATACCGCACTGACTTTCACAACCACCGGCACATACACGCACTTGCAACCGCGTATATATATGTTCATCGCTGCCAATGCCGTGCTGATTATTTGCGCCTATGGTGTGATCTATGTATTTGAGCGGTTGTTCGGTTTGGTGTCGGATGTGACACTTGTTGAACTGTCGAACGTCAATTCCGACTTAATGCACCGCTTTGCGGAGGAAGCCCCGGGTACGTTCCAACACACGCTTCAGGTGAGCAACCTTGCCACCGAGGCGGCGAAGAAGATTGATGCCAATGCGTTGCTCGTTCGTACCGGCGCACTCTACCATGACATCGGCAAACTTGTGGCACCGCAGAACTTCACCGAGAACCAGCAAGGCGGTGACAATCCGCTAAGCCGGATGTCAAATGCTGATGCGGCACGTACGGTCATCGAGCATGTTTCGAACGGACTGGCTCTTGCTTCCAAGCATCACCTGCCGCAGGTTATTCGTTCGTTCATCGCCTCGCACCACGGCACGTCGCTTACGCGCTACTTCTATAACTCCGAGGTCAATGCCCACCCGGGCGAGAAGATTGATGAGTCACTGTTCCGCTATCCCGGACCCAAACCCACAACGAAGGAAATGGCTATTCTGATGATGGCGGATGCTGTTGAGGCTCGCAGCCGCAGTTTGAAGGAATATACGGAGCAGTCGATTGCCGAGATGGTTAATCAGATGATTGACGCGCAGATTCAGGATGGTCAGTTTGCCGAGACTCCGCTCTCGTTCAGCGACGTGGAAGCCATCCGTGAGGTATTTACAACAAAGCTGGTGGCTATTCACCACCAGCGTATTGCGTATCCGACGCTCAAGAATGCGCCGGAAGAAGGGCAGAAGAAGTAATTACTTCACAATTCTTCCGTAGATGTCGTACCAGTTCTCACCGTTGCGGATGAGCAATTGTCCGTTCAGCATGATTTTCTCAATGTGCGTATTGCGTACGTTTACGTTATCCACAGCTGACGGTTCCGGTGTGTCGCTATCGTTGAACAGCACGCGGTAGAGGTTGTATTTGCCGGATTGTGGGTAGTCATCAGCTATAACGTAGATGTAGAAAAGTTTATTTGCGTTATCGAAAGCGATGAAACTTTGTGCCGAAACGCCCTCAGTCTCTGCAATGTACGTTGCGCAGCTGTCGCAGTATTCGTCATTAACGGTGGCAGTCTTCTTATCAAAACTGAGCACATTATCGTCAATACGGAAACTTTTCAGTTCCCTGTTATACACCAATTCTACGTCATCCAGATACAACGAATCCAAAACGTTTTTGGTAGATGTGCCTCCGGCCGGAGTCTTATTGGTGGTAAAGGTGGTCAGAATATATGCAGGCACTTGTTCTGCTTTTTCCTCATCGTACTCGAACGGTACAGCCAGACGTTGCCAACCTAATCCCTCAACAGCGCTATAGTTAAGTGTAGCTGCGCCGATTCGTGCGGCAGCGTGTTCGTCAGTTGTCTCCGGATCTTGGTAGCGAGCGTTGGTGGTGATTACGGCATTCACGCGAGCTTGGTTAGCCTCGTTGGCAATATTGCCGTCAGCCGGTTGGTATTTAGCCCAGAATACGATAGAGTCAGGACGACCGTTGAATGCGGTATTGAAACCGGTGCTTTCAGGGTCAGAGTAGTTGTAGTTACCTGCGCCGTTCTCGGGAGTACCGGTAGCGTCAGCAGCATTCGTCGAACCACCATTGACGCGACCGTTCGTGCAAGTACCGTTGGCTTTTTGACCAAGCACCATCTTGGATGAAAGCAGTGCACTTTGGCTGCCCTTGCTACCCGGACGAACGTCAGTTGACGAAACGAATTGCTCCGTATTTCCTTTGATAACATTAGCCAAAATACCACTGGCTGAAACAAACGAGTGCCAGCCTTGAGGCTCATTGTCTGTCCAGTCACCCTCAAAACCTCCATTGTTCAGTGCATAATTGTTGTTGGCAACTTTGTTACCTTCAAATATTACAATAATATCGCCCAAGTCAGGTACAGCGATGGACAGAACCACTTGCCCTTTTTCGGGGGACACCGTCGAGTAATACTTCGCACCCTCATTCTCTTCATCGGTATATTCCTCTAAAATGGAGATACCTACACGCATACTAAGCGGTTCTCCCATGTACATAGTAGTGGAATCAACTGAGAGTGTGCCATCTTCAGCAACGCGAATGTTCGGTTGCACAATGTTGCCCAAATCGAGCCCTAAGAACCCGAAATGCGGCAATACAAAGGTAAGAGTGTTAGCTTCTACACCCGGGAGCAGATAGATGTCCTTGTCAGGAACAATCTCTCCCATGATGTTCAGATCGCCCTTGAACTGACCGCAGACATCCTTAGGTGCTACGGCGAATACTTGTGCCGAAACCATCAGTCCGGCAATGATAATTGAAAATACTTTTTTCATTGTTTTTTGTTATTTGATTTTTGTTCCTAAAATATCATACATTGTCTCATCCTCTTTGATGATAAACAGTTGTCCGTCAATAACCTGCTTGCGTAAAGCGCGCTTCGATTGCTGTGCTTCGGCGTTGCCGGTGGCGACACGCTTTTCAACAGTCAAGTGAAGAATCAATGTGGAGTCGCAACCGTTTAGAGCCGTGTACGTTGCAGTGAGATCTGTTTCGCCTACGGGGTACGTACTCAGGTCGTAATCTTCCCATGTTTTTTCATCACCTTCAATAATCGTCATGCTGTTCTCCGCTGTGTACGTCGGCAGAATGTTCAGGGTCAGTGTTACAATCGAGTCACCGCCTTGGGCGTTGGGGATAGTAACTTTGTACTCGCCTGCTTCCGACAGGTTCTGGAAGAGTTCGTCGGAGTACGGCTCGTTGTCGCAGGTTGTTGCCGAATAAGCATACTCGGTGACAGGTCTCGGCTCAATGGTCAGATGAAGAACCATAACTGAGTCGCAACCTGCTTGGGTTTTGAATGATGCCTTCAGCGTCTTGGTGCCTACACGGATCTTACTCAAGTCATAGGTTTGCCAAGTCTTTTTCTCACCGGCAAAGATTGTCATGTTCTCTTCAATCCTGTACGTTGGCAGAGTAGTAAGGGTGAGAGTAACAATCGTTTCAACGCCTTGGGCATCCTTGACTGTAGTCGTGTACTCGCCTGCTTCCGTCAGGTTTTGGAAGTATTCGTCGGAATACGGCTCGTTGTCGCAGGTCGTTGCCGAGTATGCATATTCTCCCTTAGGTTCAACGGTCAGATGGAGGATTAATGTCGAGTCACAGCCGTTTGTCTGTGGGTACGTTGCCTTGAGGTCGGTTTTGCCTACAGGATATGTGCTCAGGTCGTAGCCTTCCCATTGCTCTTCAGCACCTACATAGATTGTCATGCTCTCCTCCGCGGTATATGTCGGCAAGATGCTCAGAGTGAGTGTTATAACCGAGTCTCCGCCAAGAATATTCTTGATCTTGGTTGTGTATTCACCTGCCTCCGTCAAGTTCTGGAAGAGTTCGTCGGAGTACGGCTCATTGTCGCAGGTCGTTGCAGTGTAATAACCATAGGTGGTAGGTCTTGGCTCAACGGTCAGATGCAGAACCAATGTAGAGTCGCAACCGGCTTGGGTCTTGAGCGAGCGTGTCAGGTCTTTGTTGCCTACAGGATATAGGCTCAGATCGTAGCCTTCCCACGTCTCTTTAGCTCCCACATAGATCGTCATGCTTTCTTCCGAACTATATGTCGGCAAGATGCTCAAAGTGAGTGTTACAACCGAGTCTCCGCCATGGGTGTTCGGGATTGTAGCCGTGTACTCGCCTGCCTCCGTCAAGTTCTCGAAGAGTTCGTCGGAGTAGGGCAGTTCGTTGGCGCACAGCGTAGCCGAATACTCATATTCGGTGTTGAATGCCATTTGTACGGTGTAGGCATTGTAGCCGCCGGCTTGTGAGTAGTTGTCGGCAACCACATATACATGCACCTGATGATTCACTATGTCATAGCCGACGAACGATTTGGCTGCCTTGCCGTTGCTTGTTACGGCAGCCGTATATTCATCGCTGTATAACTGCGTGCTGGCAGCTTTGCCGTTGGTAAAACTAATCGCCTGATTGTCCAGCTTGAATGTGCTGAGCGCGTGGTTGTAGATCATCTCTGCGTCATCAATATAGAGATTGTCAACTTTACTGCTGGTGGTATTTCCACCTGCAGCCACCGCGTTAGTGGTGAACGTAATCAGCATATATGCCGCCGTAGTACGATCAACCTCTGAATAATTAAAAGGCACAGATAAACGCTTCCAGTTAGATGTTGGATCATAGTTAATGGTTGCATCCGCTATTCTTGCGTCGGCACACGAACTGATTTCCGGATCTTGATATTTGGTAGCAGTGGTCACAACCGCACGCGCACGCGCTTGAGTTGAGTTGCTGCCAGTTACCGGGATATACTTTGCCCAGAACACCAGCGAGTCAGGGTTACCTACGAACGGGGTGTTGTAGCCGGTATTGCTCGGATCAGAGAAGTTGTTGTTACTTGTACTGGAAGCTGACGTCGAACCTGCATTAATCTGACCATTGGTACATGTACCGTTTGCTTTGGCAATAAGTATATATTTTGATTGCAGATGACCACTATATGAACCAGTTGATCCCGGACGCACGTCAGTACTCTGGGTAAACTGATCGTAATTACTTGTTACATAACTTTTTTTACTACCTGTAGCCGTACCAAACGAGTGCCAACCCGTTGGCTCGTGGTTCGACCAACTGCCCTCGAAACCTCCGTTGGTGATGGCGTAGTTCTTGTCCGACACTTTGCTACCGTCGGTGAATGTGACCGTCACGGGTGTAGTCTGCTTCGGGGTAACGATGCTCATCGTGAACGAAGCCGACGAAGCCGAAAGGGACGAAGCGCTAACCGCCTGAACGTATGCAGCTGCACTACCTACTGAGAGGTTGCCGCCGCTGCTCAGACCCATATTCACCAGCACAAGGTCTTCGCTCTTACTGCTGAATCCAACGCCCGGCAACACCAGCGTCACACTGTTGCTCGCCGTGCCCGGCAAGACATATATCTCCTTGTCGGAATACGACTTACTGCCGACCTTCAAAGTTCCACGGAACACACCGGCTACATCACTTACGGTCACTGCCGATACTTGCAGTGCTGCAAGAATACAAATAAATGTAAATATCTTTTTCATTTTATTGTTTGGTTATTATAGCGTTATATTAAGTCTGCAAACAAATGTACGCGGAGCAGCGAGTGCCATCGGGCGGAAACTGTACTCCGTGTTCAGCAGGTTGTTGACAATGAACTGCAGTTCCATGTGTTCGGTGAATTTTGCCGCGCATCGGAAATCCATCGTGAACACACCTGTGTTGTGGTTCGTCCAGTAACTATGCAGATCCTCGCCATCCTCATAGCCCATGATGAACTTACGCGCATAATCCATCAGATCCGGCTCTGCCTTCTCACGCTCATCCACCAGAATGTAGTCCACGGCAAGAATCTTGCTGCGGTAAGCCATATTCACACCCAGCGTCAACCACTTGTAGTTGTAGTCAATCGTGGTCTTGAACGAGTGTTTGTTTCTGTATTTGAGGTATTTGGAGTCATTGGATTTGTTCTTCATCTGCAGCGGGTCGGTGTAAGTTTTCTCCTCCTCAATGCGCTTGTCGTTATCTATGTCTTCCGGTTCGATGAAGGTGTAACCAATGGAGTAACGCAGACCCATGTCTTGCTTGATATCCACTTTGCCTATTGTACTAACCTCTGCACCATAGATACGCGCGTGGCTGACGTTTACGAACTGCGCACCGATGCCTATACCTGCTCCGCTGAGTGACTTAGTTGTCTTAATTTCATCAATTATAGTTTGCGCTTCGCTGATTACATCGTCAATGGAGTTAATCATCGAGTAGTCGGAGTTACGGAACAATCCGAACTGGTACTCAATCATGTTTCGGTACTCGGTATAGAATGCCGCCACGTCAATCGAACCCGACACGGGGCCGAACTTATACAACTGCTTGTAACCGATCTCGGCATTAAACCCTGACTCCGGTAAAATCTTGTGGTTCGGATACACACCCACGCCGCCTATATCCTTACGAGCGAATTTCTCCGTGATGGTCGGATTGCGATAACCTTGACCGAAGCTGGCTCGCAAGAATCCCGCCTTGTATATCTCCCAGTTCAGACCTGCGCGGAACACCGGGCGCACCGGGCAAAGCCACTTGCCGATCTGTATATTCGCTTCAGCATAGCAGGTGTCCATACGGTAGTACTCCAGACGCATACCGGCACTCAGCGACAGGCGGTTGGCTATACGGTGGTCGTACTGGATGTATGCTGCAAGGTTATCTGTATGGTGCTCGCCGGTCAGATTAGCAAAGCTGGTTACGTGATTCCAGTTGATACCTGTCGTGAGGCGTACACCCGAGTTCCATTGCTTGGCGAACTGATAGTCCACGTAAGCATTGTACGTCATATCGGGGCGAGTAGGAGTGTGGTCGGTGAGCAGATTCATTGCGTATGCCAAAGCGTCTTGCATCTCTGCTACCGTACCGGTATATCCGAGTCCGTTCTGAACCAGATTGATGCCTTCCTTGATTGCACCCAACCAGTCCTCATCCATGACAGGTATAGCTACATCCTGAAACGTTGCAACCAATGCATCTTTCAACGGCACTCCGGATTTGGTATAGTCGGTGATCTGATCCACATACCCCTTCACTTTGCCCAAGTCAAAGCTCGTCAAACCCCATTTGAGCAGATCCTCCGTACTGATGACGGGTGAGGGAGTGGTCAGGTTGTCCGATGCCAAGAAGAAACGCGTACGCAACTTGTGCGATATGCCTTTCTCTGTATCATTGTAGTTGAAGAACGGGTCAATATTGAAGTTGTGCTCCTTTCTACCCAAGTTCGTCAGCGGCGAGGGATTAAGCGGTTGCTTCGGGCTGCGCCATACAAAGAAGTCGCCGAACTGGTTAGCCACATAGTTAAAGTTTGCACCCATGCTCATGTATTTCTCTGCCGGCATAGGTTTGTGCCAAGTCATGCTGCCGTTCATGCGGATACGGTCGTTGTAACTCTGTACCTTGTAACCCTCGTCACGGAAAGCACTGATGGCACCCGACAAGTCGAAGTTCCCTACTCGGCGCGCATGCGACGCCTCTGCACCGTAGTATAAAGGCAGGCGCGCACCTGTGTACTTGTAATCCTTGTAATTGTCGTAGATGCCTACGTAGCCCGAGACCTTCGTTTCCGGTGTCAATCCCGGACGTTTGGTGCGCACGTTGATTACGCCGTTCAGTGCCGACGATCCGTACAGCACCGACGAGGCACCTTTCACTACCTCAACCTGCTCCACGTTCTCCATCGGGATATTGTTCCAGTTGATCTCACCGGTCTTTGGGCTTAAGACTGTCATCTCGTCCATCAGCACCTGTACGCGCGAACCTACACTGTACGTCCAGCCGCCACCGCCACGGATGCTCGGCTGCTTGTCGATGATCTCTACGCCGGGTAAGGTCTGCAAACTTGCCGACAAGTCGGTCGGTGCCTGACTGCGCAGAAAACTCGACTTCATCACATCCATCGATACCGTTACATCGGTGATACGCTGCTCAAAACGGCCGGCGGTCACGACCAACTCATCCAACACCTCGTTGTTCGCCTGCATAAGCAGGTGAAAATCCTTGTTGGCATGCTTGATTACGCGCTCCTCAGTCTGGTAACCCACGTATGAAAAACGCAAACGAACGGGCGTCGAACTAACTTCCAGTTCAAAACGTCCGTCGAAATCCGTCACTGTACCCGACTGATCTTCCATGTTCAGTACGGTTACGCCTATCAATGGTTCACCGGTAAACCCGTCGGTTATAACGCCACGAATAGGCTCCGCAAATACAGATAAGTGACACAAAAAAAGAATAGCAAATATGTAAAATTTCTTCATACAAATAATTTATAAAAGACAAAAACCGTGCAAAGGTACAACTTTTTTTTCAAATTACCTAATCTCTGTTTTAGAAAAATAGGTCAATTTTTAATCATCCGTAAAAAACGTATATTTAATGTGAATAATCAACCTATAAATATCTGCTGATCTTTGTCGCAAAGCATCGAAGTTTTAGGTGAAGTAGTCTAATTCTCTGTTTTTTGTAACTTCTACGGTTTCCTCGTCGCCACCCTCCACCTCGCCCTCGTCGCTACGGGGGCGCCACAAGCATCGTGCAGTGGGGTGAGGCCTACTTCGTTGAGTAATGAGTGCTCTGTGCGCGCTCGTCCCCTCATCCGCCTTCCCATTGCCGCCTAATCTCTCCTGCGTTTGGGTTAAGCATTGTAAATGCCATTAGTTGAGTTGAACTAATGTGCGGCGTTTACTTCCGTTGTGTCGCGCGCTTCTGAGCATGGATGCAACTCTTCCAACAACTCAGGGAACTGTGCTGCGAGTTTGCGGAGTTGCTGCTGTTTCTGTTCGGCAGTCTTTCCCACCCAAAGCGTGACACCGACTTTCAGACCTGCCGCCCACGGATTACCCATCTCAGGTTGTGCAAGCGTTGTTACCGCATATTGCGCGTAAGCGGCAATCATGAACTCCGTATGCGGTGCACAGCGCACGGTTGTACCAAGTTCTGCATACAACGCTGCATTCCAGCGGCGCAGTGTTTGGGTAATCTGTTGCTGTTCCGTTGCGGGCTCTTCAGTAGTGAACCTGTCAGGCAAGTCGCGCAACGTCAGATCCCACTCAGGGTAGTAGCCGTAATGGCTGATTGTTCCGCCGAGATGCATGTGACGCGCATATACCGGCACGCTGAGTTTCGCTCCTATCGCAGCAAGCAGACCGGCTCTGTTCTTTCCCTCATACCATCGTACCCTGAATGCCAATGGCACTTCCACAAAGTACGCCTCGCGTGTGTCGTGCCAATTGGTATAATGCGTGTGCGGGATATATGCGTCACCCTCGCTGTCCAGCCGCATATCTTCCGCCGCCAGATCGCCGTTGAGAGCTCCTATGCTCCCCAAACGAGTTACCTGCACACCCGTCTGCAAACCCAACACCGGCAGGAAATACCATGTGTAACCGACTCCAGCTGTCCACATGTATGCCGGATATACTTTTCCCTCCGGCAACCTGTAATCCAGACTGCCTATACCGCCGCCCGCCTGTATATCAATATGGTGCGTCGTTTGCTCTGCACACACTGTCTGTGCTGCAAGCGCACAACACAGAATACTTATAATTGCTATCCTTTTCATCGTACAATCAGTTTGTGGTTCCTTGATATATATATCCCCGGTGCTCTCGGCGCAGCACACCGTCTGCCATCAACCGTGTAGTAAAACTCCGATGAGTCCGTAGCCTGTTGCCCTTCGGCGGCATCGGGAAAAATCTCATATACGCACGAGCGGTACAACACGCCGTCCGTGCCGGTCATCAGCACCTGATATGCGCCATTCAACCCTTCCGGCTCGTAGTACGACTGTTCCGTAGCGCCGTTGACAGCCACGCCGTCTTTGTACCACTGGAAGGTTGTAAACCGTATATCAGCAACAGGTGCACCATTCGTCGGGTTGTTATCTACAAACAGCACATCGTTCCACTTCTGATGCACAAAACCATCTGTCAGCAACGTGAACGGGAAGAAGTGCGTCGCACCTTTGCATACTCCCTCGGATGCATAGAACGTCAGCGAGATATAGTACGTTCCCGTTGGTGCACCGTCCGGCAGCGCAACCACAATCATACTGTCTTCCGGCAATGCCGCACCGACCTCGCTCATGAACCCTGCCTCCATCGCATCCGCAGGAAAGAGCAAATCATAACTGTCCGGCTCGCCTTCCACCACATCAAACCGTATTATCAATGCCGAATCCGACTGACATATATCCGCCATAGCCTGTATCTCTACTACCGGGCAAACAACCTGACAATTCTCGCTCGTGCCATCCACTGTGATCCTCACCTCGCCAGCCGAAGTCACCCACTCCGAGTACCCGCTGTTGTCTTTCACCTGACGGCGGAATACATACGTACCACCGTCTGCCATCGGGAACGATGTCAACGGCAAACTGCATGTGTCGCTGTGGAAGACCGGCTCGTCGTTGCAAAGCCAGCGATAGACATACTTCCCGTTGCCGCCGGATGCCGTGTCGGTCTCCAGTAACACACCGTTGTAACGCGGCTTGCAAAGCACTACATCCAGCGAATCTATCGCCCCCGGCTCAACAGCTGCAAACACCACAACTCTCAAACGTGTAATCCAAGGTGTCGCCGTTCGCTATAGCGCCATCTACATACACAGGGTTCTTTGTCTCCGACGGAGTGACGGCTTTCCACAGGTAACTGAATTCGCCCGATCCGCCTGTAGCACTCACCTCACTGTGAATAGTCAGCATGCTCGGCACACCATACACCGTATCGGTCGTTTCGTATAGTCTGCCCGCATCAAACGGCTGCAATACGGTCAGATACAAACGTCCCTGCGACTCCGTCCACTCTGTTGTACACTGGTAGTCATGTGCATAGCGCCGGAAAGCATACGTACCCGACACGCCGGTCGGCATACTCCAGTTGCGGTAATCGTTCTGTCCGAAGTACAAGGTATCCATCGCATTGTATGCCAACGGCTTGCCGTCCTCATCGCAGATAACCGTATCCTGGATCAGCATATATCGGTACGAGCACACGCCGTCTTGTTCGTCGTCTTTGCCGCCTATAGGTTCCTTGCCGGATTTGTTTGCGTCAAGGATCTTCACATCCTCCTCGCGCCAGCATGCAGTTACGCTGCCGTCCATCTTTCCCGCATCGAACTTCTCGTAGCCCTTGACGATCGTATAGATTTGTTTGCTCGCATCGCCCTCGCTTACCGTCAGTATTACCTCTTGGTTGCCGCACGGACGAACAACCGTTGCTGTATTGCTGTTCGCGATACGTATCACATCCTCGCCGGATGAACGCCACACAGCGTCATTGCTTCCTATCAGTTTGAATTGTTTCCTTGGACGGTTACCTGTCATCGGCGCACCTACACCTTCAGCCCTTTCCACAGGCAGGTTCTCGGCATCCAACAGGATAGCATCCGTTGAGAGCAACGCTGCTTGGTGTTCGCCGAAGCATTTCAGCCTCGGGTAGCGATATGCCCCGTCACGCGTCACGCTCCACTCCCCAAGCCCGGCAAACGGACTATGTGCCGACAGAAACGTGCTCGTCTTCTCCACCGCGTACTTTGTGTTATCCAACGCATCACCCGTGCCGTAACCTGTAGCGTACGTCCTTGTCACCTGCTGGTCGAAATATACATGTGTCAGACTGCTCGCTTCCGCCTCGTTCAATCCGAATAGTGCGCCCGTGTGCTCCTGACCCTTGCAGTAACCGCTGTTGTAGCACTCGTTAATCACCGCCGAGTTCTTGTTCACCCCGACTAATCCGCCCACGTGGTTATTGGCATCGGTGATGATGCCCGTGTTGTACGAATATTCGATGATACCGTAGTTCACACCTACCAACCCACCGACATTGTCGCCGTTATGCGCAATGATCTGCGCCATATTAAAGCAATGACTGACTCGTCCTCTGTTCACGCCCACCAAACTTCCCACATCGTTCGTCGCGTCGGTCATAATCTGTCCTTGCGCCAAACCGATATTATGCACATGAGCCTCAGCACCCGTCTCAGCTATCAACCCTGCACCCGATACCCACGAGTTGAGTATATACAGGTTATACACCACATGATCCCCACCGTCCAACTCTCCCCGGAACGGTTTCAGTGCACTGCCTATAGGCTGCCAACTTGGTGGCAACTCTTGCATTCCGCCCAGATCTATATCTGCCTCTATCCGCACGGTCTTACCGGCAAAATCATCGGTCTGACTCTGCTGCGCTATCCACGCCAACTCCTCTGCTGTCGTAATGCTGTATGTTGTGCCGCTCATATTTGGCGCTTGCGCTGTACCATTCCACGGGGTTGCGGCAATGGTCGGGGAAAGGAGTCCCCCGAGTGCCATGCTTGTCAGCACAGCACCCAATAATGTAACTGTATGTTTCATAGGGAATTAGTTTATTCGATACGCTTACCTGTTATGTCGTACGTTCCTGAAGGTGTAACGAAGAGCAATCTGCCGTTGCGCACTATCCGTAGAGAGGAGGTTTCTGATCCGCCATGTATGGCGGATGCATTATTAACAGCATCGCCGGTAGGAATAGGCGTGGACTCCGGATCGTAGGGGATGATAGGCGGCGTAGGCAAGACCTCATTGCCGCTATTTGGATCAAGTTCGCCCTCATAACCGATAGTTGCGAAATCACCGATATATACGTGCAACGGTTTGTCATCGGCAGAGAGCGTGGACAGCACATAATTGTACCGCGAGGCTTTATCCAAGCCGGTAACCATGAACGAGAGAGTTGCGGGCACATCGCTGTCTTGGCTGCGCTTGGGTGCGGGGATTGAAATATCGACATCCGGACCGGAGAAATCAATGCCGAGCAACTGCCCTTTCGGACCAAGTGTTAGTTTGCAGAAAACGGTTCCGTCCTTGTAAATATCTATCTCGTAGGATGCTGCATTATCATCCGTCGGCCATGTGAATTCTGCAGTCGTCTCGCCGGCATCAACAGTAACCTTGTTCTGAATATACTCATCGGCATCCATCGCTACGATGCGGAACCGTGACCAGTACTGTGCAGATTTGTATGCGCTGACACTTGCCGGCAATACGCGCAAAACAGCGGTATCCGGAACACCTGCAAATGTTTGGTCATATACCATCGGTGGCTGAGTGGCATAACATGTAATGTCGTTGATGGCTGAATCTCCGGCAAAACAAGACTGACCGAGAATGGCCACGTTCTTGCCAATGGTCACTTTCTGTAGTGTTCTCCAGTTAGCAAAAGTCTCCATTCCTGTAGCTATCAGTTTTTCGTTGAGTACTAACTCCTTCGGGCTGATATAGTTAACAGGATTGATGAATACCTTATCGCCCAATATGGTCAGTGAAGACGGCAGCACGACTGTATCCAGCGAACAATTGGAAAATGCCATATTGCCGATATTTGTCACGCCATTGGGTATGTGTATGCGCTTGAGAGACTTGCATCCGCTGAACGCCTGTGTAGGAATGACGGTAATGCCTTCCGGCAGTTTGACACTATCCAAAACCAAACACTGGTTACACAGGGATTCCGGAATCTCTTTCAGTCCGGACGGGAGCACAAGTTGTTCCAGGCTCTTGCAACCGGAAAATGCGCTACTGCCTATACTCGTTACGGAAGCCGGGATATTGATCTTCTTTAAGCGCGAACATGACATGAATGCGCCTCTTCCTATTCCTGTTACCGTTTCCGGCAGATGGATGGAGTCGTTTCCAACATATATTGCCAGATATGCAGGAATATATTCTACCGAATC
>CADBAZ010000047.1 GCA_902792835.1 uncultured Bacteroidales bacterium | reverse complement strand
TTGAGCGGCAGGTTCCACACGGGGAACGTCTCGAACTTCGCATAGCCTGCCTCGCGCCCGCGTGCGTGTTCGTTATATAATTGACTCAGGCAGACAGCCATCTTTCCGCTGCCGGGACCGGGTGCTGTCACTACTACCAGCGGCCGTGAAGTCTCTACGTACTCATCCCGACCAAAACCGTTCTCCGAAGCAATCAGTTCAACGTTATGCGGATAGCCCTCAATCGTATAATGGTAATACACGCGTATATCCTGACGCTCCAGACGCAGACGGTAGTCGTCTGCCGAACGCTGACCGGTGTAATGCGTGATCACCACAGCCGAAACGAGGAATCCGCGCTCCGTGAACGCCTCACGCAGTCGCAGCACATCCTCGTCGTAGGTGATGCCCAGATCCTGACGCACTTTGTTGCGCTCGATGTCCTGTGCCGAGATGACGATGATGATCTCGAGCAGGTCACGTAGTTGGGTGAACATCCTCAGTTTGCTATCCGGCATAAATCCAGGCAGCACACGGCTGGCGTGCATGTCGTCGAAGAGCTTGCCACCCAGTTCCAGATACAACTTGTTACCGAACTGCGCGATCCGTTCGCGAATATGTTCCGACTGAATGCGGATGTATTTGTCGTTGTCAAAAGCAGGCATATCTATCTTTTGTCTTTTTTCTTTTGTCTTTTGTCTTTTGTCTTTTGTCTTTTGTCTATTGTCTATCCATTTCCGCCCGCAAAGTTACAAAAAAAATCTGACATTTGCAAATCTTCCGTTAAGAAAATTGCACTTTACTGACATTTTGGCAGACGTAGAGTAGGGATTTCCGCTCGTTTGACATGGTTTTTGGCAACATTTGTCAGTCCCTTCCCCTATTTCACCTTTTGGCACACCATTTGCACATATTCAGTTGAACGCGGTTCATTGTGTGAGCCGCTGAACAGAATCGACCAAGTTTGGTCGATATAGTATAACGAAATTTAAAAACCTAAGAATATGAGTAAGATTATTGGAATTGACCTGGGAACAACAAACTCCTGCGTCGCAGTTATGGAAGGCAATGAGCCTATTGTTATCGCCAACAGCGAGGGTAAACGTACCACTCCGTCTGTTATCGGCTTTGTAGATGGTGGCGAGCGTAAGGTGGGTGATCCCGCTAAGCGTCAGGCTATCACGAACCCGACAAAAACCGTATATTCAATCAAGCGTTTCATGGGCGAGACCTACGATCGTCTGCAAGGCGAGATCGCACGCGTACCGTATAAAGTAGTCAAGGGTGACAACAACACCGCACGTGTTGATATCGACGGTCGTCTCTATACCCCGCAAGAGATCTCGGCTATCATCCTTCAGAAGATGAAGAAGACTGCTGAGGACTATCTTGGCCAGGAAGTGACGGAAGCCGTTATCACTGTACCTGCCTACTTCAACGACTCGCAGCGTCAGGCTACGAAGGAAGCCGGTGAGATTGCCGGTCTGAACGTTCGCCGTATCGTCAACGAGCCTACAGCTGCCGCCTTGGCTTACGGTCTGGACAAGTCCAACAAGGACATGAAGATCGTAGTATTCGACTGCGGTGGTGGTACGCACGATGTATCCGTTCTGGAACTCGGTGACGGCGTATTTGAGGTAAAAGCTACCGATGGTGACACCCACCTGGGTGGTGACGATTTCGATCATCGTATCATCGACTGGCTCGTTCAGGAGTTCAAGAACGAGAACGGCGGTGCAGACCTGAGCAAAGACCCGATGGCTATGCAGCGTCTGAAGGAAGCAGCCGAGAAGGCAAAGATCGAGTTGTCGAACACCACGACCACCGAGATCAACCTGCCGTACATTATGCCGGTCAACGGCGTGCCTGCACACCTCGTTAAGACCCTGACACGTGCTAAGTTCGAGCAACTGATCGACGACTTGATCCAGCGTACTATCGCTCCGTGCCGCACAGCTCTGCAGAATGCAGGTCTCAGCACCAGCGACATCGACGAGATCATCCTCGTAGGCGGTTCGACACGTATCCCGGCTATCCAGGATGCAGTACAGAAGTTCTTCGGCAAAGCTCCGTCCAAGGGCGTTAACCCCGATGAGGTGGTAGCCGTAGGTGCAGCAATCCAAGGCGGTGTATTGACCGGTGACGTAAAGGATGTGCTTCTGCTCGACGTTACTCCGCTGAGCCTTGGTATAGAGACCATGGGCGGCGTGATGACCCGAATGATTGAGGCTAACACCACGATCCCGACCAAGAAGACTGAGACCTTCACCACAGCCGTTGACAACCAGCCGTCTGTAGAAATCAAGGTTCTGCAAGGCGAGCGCCCGATGGCTGCCCAGAACAAACAGATTGGTATCTTCCACCTCGACGGTATCATGCCGGCACGTCGTGGCGAACCGCAGATCGAAGTGACCTTTGATATCGACGCCAACGGTATTCTGAACGTAAGCGCAAAGGACAAAGCTACCGGTAAGGAGCAGAAGATCCGCATCGAGGCTTCCACCGGTCTGTCGGACGACGAGATCAAGCGCATGAAGGCCGAAGCCGAAGCTAATGCCGAAGCCGACAAGCGTGAGAAAGAGCGCGTGGACAAACTGAACAAAGCCGACGCTACGATCTTCCAGACAGAGAAGCAGCTCGCCGAACTCGGTGACAAGATCCCTGCCGACAAGAAAGCGCCGATCGAGAAAGCTCTGGCTGACCTCAAGGCTGCTTACGAGAAGAAAGATGCCGACGCATGTGAGGCTGCAGGCAACGCCTTGATGACTGCCTTCCAGGCTGCCAGCGCAGAGATGTACAACGCAGCTAACGCCCAGGGTGGGGCACAAGGCCCTCAAGGTGGCACCTACAATGCCGGTCAGGACTTCAACGCCGGTAACCAAGGCGGCAACTCCAACGGCGGCAAGGACGCCGAGGACGTCGACTTCGAGGAGGTTAAGTAACCTTTGTCACCCAACCATCAGCCAAGTTTGGCTGATCATATCCCCCCAACAATAATAGCGAGCCCCACAGCCCGCTATTATTGTTTGCGTAATAGTCGATAATAGTCTATAATAGTTGACAGAACAAATCCCCTTCTGTTTTTTTCTGTTACTCGGAGAGTTATGGCTTTGACTTGTGCGGCGTTCGTCAAGTTTACTTGAATGAATGACGAACAAGGCGAAGGCAAAAGTCCGGAACGGACAGCAGACAGCAGCAGGGTTTATATATGTTTATTTTCCATATATAATCCTACACAACACAAGAAAAACGGAGCCTAAACCCCGTTTCCCTCTCATTTTGTGCACTTTGCGTACATTGTGCATTTTGCCTTCATGATTGAAGGCAGGATATTTTACGCCATCCTCTCCACTTGCGATACCAGGCATACCCCGCAGCAAGGATCAAGAGCACCCACACCCCGTCACCAACAGGATACGGCTCCTCAGGATCGTCGGGATCGGGATCACCCTCTTCAACACTTCCTCCGTCGCCTACGTCTTTCCTTGCTCGTCTTCCCGGTGTGTACGCCGGCATATTGTCGTCAGGTGTGTTAGCGCCTATCGTCAATCCGTTACGCGCTGCCATAGGCAGACTCGACCCCGACTCCATGAGTGTGGATGTATAGTTAGCTACATAGTGCGTCGTCGGTACGTATTGTGAACTAAACGCCGCTTCGTTCTGGCTGTTCTTGAACTCGGCCTTGGGTTGTGCTTGTGCAGTCACGCTCACCATCGCAACCACCATCACCATCAATAAATATCGTAATGTCTTCATAATCTTCAATTCTTTAAACATTAAACACTAAACATTAAACATTAAACTCATTTATTGATCACATTCACCCGTTTGCCGGTCGAATCGTAAATCACATTGCTGTGCAAGATAAACACTTTGTCGTGCCAGATGAATTTCACCGGCTCTGTGCCGTTCTTGTCCACGCCGGTTATATCCGCTCCTGTCGGGATCTTTCTTTCACCCACTATCGCATTGATAGCAAACCGCTCGGTATTCGTGCCTGCCTCAGCGCTGAACGTATAGTCGTTATACAGCAGGTTCGTCGTCAAGCCTGTCAGGTAGTCTGTCAGGTACACCCCTTCCAACTCATCCACTGTACTGCTGTTCATCAGCGAATAGGTGTATTCTCCATCGGCAGGGATATGTACCGTCACGGGTATCCACTCGCGTGCCAGCTGTTCGTTGATGGCAACGTAAGCCATGTCGATGTCCGTGTACCGCATCCACGTTTTCACGATGTTCGCCTCACCTATCATCTTGCTCAGGTCAGCGTTTATCTCGTAGTCTGCCGTATAATCCGAACCGATCACCAATCCCATCTGGTCATCTCCGTTCTCGCCGCTCAGAAGAATGTATGCCTCTTGCTCGGCTATAGCCTCTGGACTATTCGTATAGCGTGCCGGAGCCGACGGAGTGATGTTCGCCTTGCTGAATTCCAACGTTCCGTCCGTCTCTACCTGTACAAGGAATCCGCTTGATGGTTTCAGTTTCGCAGTAGTGATGTTCACTTGGCTAAATCCTTTGAAGTCTGTATCCGGAATTGTTGCATACCTCACGTCTCCACCGTCTTGTATATGCAACTTTCCTGTTATACCAGCATCATTGCCGTTGAACAACGCCATATACGGGTTCGCGATAAAGTTCCAGCCTTTGGTGTACCATGCGCCCGTACCGCTATTCGCTTGTACTGACACTCTGTTCTTGTACGTCGTCGTGGCATCCACCTTTACACTTCCTTGCTCGCCCTCTTTTGTCCAATTTGCCGAAGGAATAGTCATTGCCATTCTTATGATTGAGAATGCCTTGCCTGTCGGACGTTTGGCACTCATCACATAACCTTGTGCCGGTACTAACTTCGCCGGTACATCGAGGTTGCCCGACTTGCCATAATCCTTCCAGTTACTCGAGCCGGCATTTGTGCCTGCGGCACGACCAGCACCGTCGTAGTAACGCAAACGGATATTGTTGCCGTCACCCACACTCGGCGTAACGCTGCAATAGCGATACGATATACTGTCAGCTACCGTCACATCCCATGGCACTGCTATCGGATAGTACTGATCGTAATCAATATACCAATCCGAGTAAGCATGTGTGGTTACTGCCAGACTTGCTTCTTTATCTTTGGTCACATCTATATATACACGTGCTACATCGTAGTTCTTGCCGCCGAAACGTTTCCAACCGTTGCGCAGGACCAAGGTGTTTGCTGTGAATATGCCCTTACCTGTACCGGCTGTCACTTTTAGCGTAGCACCCGGATATATCTCCATATGATCTATCGTCATGGCATTACTGAACGAAGCGGTATTGGCTATCAACGTATCTGATATGACATGCACTTCCAGATCTTTCCAATAGCCCTTTGTGCTGCTAATACTACTCATTGTCGTAGTAGTTGCAATGATCTTCGGCACTTGGATACTTGTCACACCAGCCAGCACATCGCCGCTTGTGTACCAACGCAGCAACAGGTTTTTGCCCGCTGCATCCGCCGCACTAAAGCTTACGCTGTTGTCAAATGTAACTGTGTAGTTGTATATGGATGCTTTGCCTCCGCTTGTCTGAGTCTTACTCAATGCAATCTTATTACTCGTATTGCCATTGAATACAGCCTGCACTTTCGTAGCACTGATGCCTTGTGCATCCACTTCTATCACACCACCGTTTGCGCCCCATTCAACGAAGTATGCTTCGACAACCGTAGCCGCTTGAGCAGGTATAAGCCGAAGCTCTTCGATTCCGCTATCATACAAGCCCCATATCGGGTTGCCGGAATTTTCTTTTAGGCGCAGGTGGTTTGTGCTGTTGTTCTTGCTATAGACGGTATATTTAGCCTCTTTGGCGTTCGTTAAGCCTGTTGCACGACTTTGCACGAGTTTCCAGAGGTATCCGTTACCTAACGTGTTGGTAATAATAGCATCACCGCTCTTACCTATCGGTGCTGTACTGGTACTACCGAACAGCGGTGCATCACTCTGTCCTTTCATGGCTAACTTGATATACTCACCTGCTGCTTGATCGTATAACGAGTACATATTCGTTGTCGCGGTATATGCCACGCTCGGATTATCTGCATCATCAACAGCAATCTCCACCGGAGATGGTGTAGAGGTGCCAGACATATTCGACGGCAGCGCCAACCATTTTCCTTTACGCTTCGCCGCAATCACGAAGTTCGTTGGTAGGTGACGACCGATGATGGTCTTTGTATTCAATGTTGCCGTCTTGGGCTTAGTGCCGGTCATTGTTACCGTCAAGTTCGTAACTATGTTCAGATCATCGTCTGTGTCACCGCTTGTCGGGGTATAAATGACGTATATATCCGCGTCAATAGCACCGCTTCCATCGGTTGCCACATTACTACCATTTGCAAGTTTGAATGCAAAACGGCTATTCAGGTCGCTGTTGCCAAATGAGAATGTGAATGCTGTGCTCGGTGTCAATCCGTTACCCGTCAGATGGAACGCCTGTTGCGAACGCACAGATTTGCTCGCTGCCGAAGTGATAAACACCGTATCTTCGCTCGGCCCGGTCAGTGTCAACTCAGCGCAGCTGAACCGATAGTCCGTGTAACTTTTGGCAGACCAATGTGCGTATAACGTTGTATTAGCAGCTTCATTCCAATTATTGGCACTGCTGCCATCTGCGTTATAATACTTCGTTCCAGCCCCATCAGTACCTGTGAAATATCCCTCAAAGTTATAACCCGATCGTGTAGGCATCGTTGCTGCGGGCATCGCGTCATCATAAGTGGCAGTTACATCATCCGAACCACCTGATCCACTCTGTTTGTCAAAAGTAACAGTGTAAGTTTTCGCTGTCCAGTTGGTGTAGAATGTCTCATCTGCACCACGTTTCCATTCGCTATCACTATTGGTCCACGCATTACCGCCGACAGTAATGCTCGCCTGCAAAGCACCTGCACTTGTTGCCACTTTTGTTGCACATGCCGATGTGGTATAATAGCCTTCCACTTCATAACCTGTACGAGTAGGAGCCGTAGTGATTGTCATAGTTTTTGCGTCAGCAACAATTCGTCCTGCACCATTTGCTGAACCAGACAGATCCGAGTTGTTCTTAGATAGTGTTATTGTATTACCGGCTTGAGTCGGAAGAGCATTGTAAACTTTAATGTCATCTACATACATGTGCTTTTCATTATTACCTGTTGGCAATGAAATTCGAAAAGACGAAACAGTACTATTATTTCTCAATGTAAAAGCTTTTGGTGTGCCACTTGTATTGACACAAGTGCCATCAATATAAACGTGTGCCTTCATTGAGGCTAAAGATATTGAACCACCGTATGTGACACTTTCATTGGTTAGATTATAAATAACACATACGTCAATTGTATTATTAGAAGAAGAACCTACTGATGTCCAATTTGATTTTGAAGTACCATCTTGTATAGTAATGGTGCCGTTATCATTCTGAATTACAGCACTTACTGTTGAATAAGATACAGCCGTTTGATCAGTTGAAGTATTATATAAACCTATGTATCCGTGCGATGTCTTTTCTATTGTTGCTCTCCATGCACCTGCTTGAGCAAAACTCCCTCCGGAAATCTGTGCGATGACATGATGACCGCTATTCTTATATAGTTTAAAATAATTCGATGTCATGTTGTTCCCGGAAGAACATACAGCAATTTCGTTCGCATTTGCGGTATTATTGTTATATAAATGATTAATAGCACCGTAATTACTTTGGGATGTGCTGATAGACGAAATCTGCGCAGTTGTACTTGTAGTGGAAACACTGTTAAAGTCTTCTGAATATGTTGCTGTGCCGAAATTCAAATCAGCAACAGTTGGAGGATCAACTCCCCACGCGCTCGCGCTCGTACCTACTACTAATAGTACCGCGCAGATATATTTAACAAAGTTTTTCATAACCGAATTGGTTTTTATGATAGTTGTTTTCATAATAAATTCTCCTTTCAATTTAATTGTTCTTTTCAATTCGATTATTCATCTTCCTCTCCCCACACAGCATAGAACGTCTTACCGTTATAAGTCTCCGTATTAATACTTGCGTCTGGCAAGAACCAATAATCCGATCCGGCGTTCGTCAACTCACTGACAGTCGGTGCACTGCCTGTACCACTCAGATAATCGGCAACCTTACTATAGTCGCTTCGTATCCAACCTATCAAATGCAAGTGCGTTTTCTCACAACTATTACCTGTTCCCGGTTCAGCTACATCTGTGTGTTTCGGTGTCTTCTTCGTGTGACTAACTACGCCAGTGGTTACTGTCGAGCTCAACACTCCCGTTCCGGCAGTCCATCCGTCTCCGCTATTCGTAAAGTCAGACTTGTTATGAATCAGATCCACAAACGTTACTATCGGCAACGGCTTAACCGTTACGCTGATAGAAGCCGTCTTAGTATTGTCGGCTGTATATTTGATACCTACGGTTTCTGTCCTATCAACGGAAACATCCGCTCCGGCTCTGCCACCGGTTATCTTCAACTTGTTGTATGAATCGTAACTGTTCAACTGGCAATAACTCGGAGTCGCTGCTTGCGACCACGCTTTCGATAGAATATCCGTTGGGTTAAAGACAACGTCAACGTATTTTATTTCACCCACATAAACGTTTATGGAGGCTTCCGCCAATGAGATACTGGTCAACGACTTCGCTGTAAATGTAACTGAGGTTGCCAATGTTGCAGAAGTGGTTCCTTGTGCAAACGACAAAGTATAATTCTGCGAAGAAGGCGCTGCCGGATAATTACTTGCTCCCGGTGTCGGCGATACACTTACGCTTCCGCCACTAAAAGTCAATGATGTACACTCATATCCCGATGAGGGAGTGACTGTAGCGACAACATTTTGTGCCTTACTACATGTCTCCACCACATCTCCGGCAGAAATTGCATCTCCACCAAACGTAAAGGTCACTGCTCCGTTACCTGTTATAGAAGGATTGCCAATAGTAATATTCTTGTCACAGCAAGTAGTCAGGTAGTCGGAATAGGACACTGTGGACAGATTCTTAAAAATATATGGATCCTCAATGTTTGAACTAGTAGATTTATAACTACTAAATACGCCTGTTTCTGTAGTTCCATTACTCTTTAGTAAGTTTCGATCAGTACCACTCGTGGTTTGTGATGTAAACGCAGCAGCACCGGTAGTACTATTTATAGTTAATGCCCATTTTCCAGCATCGGTCAATTCAGCTTGATAATACAAGAGATTTTTGTTATGGTGTTCCACATCGGAACTATTATCCACACCTGCTGTATATAGATATCCACCATATACACCATCATAGAAAGTCCAATAATCACCGCTCTTCCCAACTGTTAATACATATGGCTTCTCTGTATCTCCGGTTGTAGTTGCTATTTCACTTGACGTGACTGTTATCTTCGATGAACTTACCGTTTCCGTGTTGGAAGCATATTTTCTATTGTAATAACGTGTTGCATCAGTTGCATCTGGCGTTATAAATTGATATCCAAGAAGCCAAATAGTACCTGTATTGTTATGACCGAACACAACTTTATCCCCTTCGTTTAATGATGAAGTACTCTTTACCAATTCCCATTCATCACTCGGCGTTCCTGTCGCTTTTGCCCATACTGCGTGGTATGTAACATTTGCCGTTACGTTGGGCATCGTACTATTGCTTGTATGCACTTTGGTCGCATCTGTCGTCTTTTCATCTACGGCACTCTGCGCAATCTTATTAGTCCATTTGGTTTGCGTCCAACCAACAAACGTCGTGCTCGTTGCGTCACAAGCATCCGGAGCATCAGGGAAGGTCGGTTTGCTTCCGCAATTTACCCACGTCGGCGTTATATCATCATCATCACCATTCACCGTCCATGTCACTTGATATTGTATAGTATAGGCCGCACTCGCAACATCAGAATTGGTCAAACCTGATTTGACTGCAATCGCCTTTATTGTTTGCGATGTACTTACATTTATCGCAGTACCTGTGTACTCTGTGCTGCTTGCTGTTGGAGTAGAATTATCTGTGGTATAATATATTGTCGCATTTGCCGTCGCACAATTCAATTCAACACTTTGGGCTCCGTGTTTTGTTCCGGCTGCGACAGAAAACGTTGGCGTCGCGCACTTAATTGTAAATGTACCGGAGGCAACTTCTGAATCTACACAGCCATCCTTATACGCTATAGCCTTGATGGTTGTTGTAGCACTGACACTTATTGCTCCTGAATATACCGTTCCAACCGACTTAGTTGGTGTTGTCCCATCCGTTGTGTAACGAATGGTGACACTTGAAGGAGCCGCGCAACTAATGGTCACGGATTGCGTGCCGGTATGAGTTCCCGCCGTTGGTGTGAATGTCGGAGTCGAACATTTCTGTGTCCATTTGGCATATAGTGTCTTATTAGCTCCGCTGACAACGTCTGTTCCAAAAGTCCATGCATTCGTACAACTGGATTCTTTGTACCATCCGCCAAAGACCCATCCGCTAACACTTTCCGAATAACTTGGATCAGTTGCTTTGCCACCGTTATTTACATACTGAGTGCTCGGTGCGCTGCTGCCGTGACCATTCAAATCGAACGTTACGCTCCGCGGAGTGAATGTCTGCACAGCACTATATTCCGTTGCGGGTTTGCCGTTGGTTACGTAAGCCTTATAATAATAGGTGTGCCCCAATGTGAACGAACCGCTCAACGTTCCGGTGAATGAACCACCTGATCCCGAGGGAGTACCACTTGTTTTTGGGTAATTAGTCACGCCTGAACCTCCAATGGTCGGATTTGTATTATTCGTACCGTCACTCCACACCCAGCCATATTCGGTTATTGAGCAGTTTGTTCCTGCCCCCGAACTTGCGCAACTCACACCCACACTGCTCAAATTAAACGACCCATTAAGTGAAGCAGCGCCAATGGAAGGCGTTGCGGTACAAGCAGCTGCAGAAGAAACTGTTCCTTGCACAGACACGTTCTTTGTTGCCGCAGAACCTCCACTTACCGTTACATAAGTGCTTGCGCTTCCGTAGGAGCCGACAGCCTTACCAGAAGCTAAACGAACATAAACGGTTGCACTAACAGCTCCGCTACTTGCGGTAAGAGTAACACTACTTCCATAGCCAGAACCGCTAGTTGTACTCACCTCAAAATTCGTTGGCGCACTAACGGTAAGATTGCCAGTCAAGTCACTTCCGGTAACGGTAAACGACTTTGCTGCGCTTGGGCCACTGCCATATACGTAATCCAATCCAGTTATCGATGATGTGGATGTTTCAATATTTGCATATGTGAGTTTTGGAACTTGCAAACGGACACCTTTACCATTGTTACTCAAATAAAACTTAATTTTAAATTTATACCCCACATCACCGATTGACCAAGAATCATTTACATACGAAGAACTCGTCGGCTTGGTAGATGTGTGAGAACTTTTGACAGTACCATTTTCATCTAATAATTGGATCGTTAAAGCATGGTTGGTACCGGAACCGAAGCAAGCAACCTTACACGTTAACGTCACACCATTTTGTGCATTATACAATGGAGATATTAAATAAGCCCCATTCGTATCAAATTTGAAATAACTTCCCGTAGTCACGCTATTGTATGTCCAACCGGAAGGAATACTACTATAGGAAGTAACGTTAAATAGTTCCGTTCCCCACGCATTCCCAACTCCGACAGTTAAAAGCATTACGAACACAGCAGCATATTTCAGCCACTCTTGCGCCACTCTCGCGCTGGTTAGAGAGTAATGACGTTGTTCTGACGTTAGCCTTGTCTGTCGGTTGACCGTCGGCTGACTGTCGGGATTGACAGCATCCGCTCTCAATCCATTCATTCCACTCATTCCACTCATTACGAACTCCCTCCGCAATAAGTTTCCTAAAAAGTTGAACTTTTTCATATTCTTTGGTTTTTAATGTTTATGTTCCTCTTATATTACGCGTATGTGCGCGATATTTAGTTTTTATTTGAGGCTACAGGGGAACCCAATACCCTATAACCAAGTGTTTACAAATATGTCGGACTTAACGTGCCACTCAATGCGCACTTCTCAATAACATCTGCCACCCAATCCCCATACTTTTCCTCTAACTTTTGCCAACATGCCGGATCTGTACATTTACCATTCTGCAACCAAAGAACAGTATATCCTTGGTTTTTCTCCAAATTTGTAATGGTATTTATTGTATCGCCTTGATTTCGACAAGCTACCAATATAATCTCACATCCCCACGCAATAAAATCTGCCACTGATTGTTGCATACGGCTTCCCGGATCTCCTTGACTTTCTATTCCAACAAGAGTATTTCCAATTTTGATTGTTGCTTTTACATCTACCCAGGAATATGCCAAGTCTGCAATATTCAAAGGTTCATAAAGAGTCGTTGTAGTCGCATATTTAGCATGCAAGTTGGCAAATACATTTTTAATCGCAGTGGTCTTTCCTATATCATGTCCACCTCTATTTGCAATAATCAGTTTCATTGTTTATAATAATCCAAATTCTTTTAGCGTATTAAACCTTGCTTGCTCTTGTGCAGAAGGCTGCCTTGCGACATATGCAAATGTTTGCATAAATAAATTAAGCATTTTTTTGAAGGCATTTTCGGTATACTTTCCTTGATTCACATCTTTTATGAATCTATTCAACTCAATCATCCACGTATTTGGACTGAGTAAGTCTGAGAATTCACCCCAATAATCTACATTTCCATTTTTTCGAATTTGTTGGGATGATACTATATCGCATTCTCCCTTTGTTAAATATTTGACATCAATTATTATATCCTTTTCTCCTACCACTAAAACATATATGCTTTTACGAGGAGCTTCAAATAAGTCCTTACCACAAATATCACATTTTATCTTTGCATCAAACAGCGGTTTATTATCATTTACTTGTTTCGTGTCAAACAGATGTTTTGTGTCATTAACTTGCACCTGCTCGTTAGTCAAGGTCAGATATTTTTTCCAAGAAATAGGAAAGAACCTTACAAATAAATTTAGAGCTTGAGGATTATTATTGGTTGTTATGATAAACCGCTCAATTTTCTCTGAATCATAAATAGTCGCGTTGCATACACTATGGAGTCGTTGAGAAAAACCAGATGACGGTAAAGTCGAATAAAAGCCCATAAATCCATCGCACTGATGTTGTTTCACTCGATCACCTACATTTAATTCATCTGTATCACTAATAGACTTGCCGCTATGAGCATAGTGCTTGCAACTAACTAACCATTTGATGCTTTGAAGCGAACCATCTTTTTGCGTTAACAACTCTTCCACAACCAAATCTTTCCCTCCGTCAGCGCCCCGGCTAGGATCTTCAACAATATTGTACCCCATATATGCGAGGAACTCTCTTGCAAATAATTCAAACTTATCTTGTTCGCCGGTTGCTTTGTTCGCTTGTGGTATTTCTTTAAAATCTAATATCATATCAATGTTTTTATTAATTATGCTATGTTCAATTCTTCATAGATGCTTCCTTTCAAATCTATGCCTTTCGTTGGAAGTTTGTCAAAAATACCACTAAACCAATCTCCCAATGTTTCGCATACAGTGCCAGCCAAACTCTCTCCAGCCTTACCAAGTGCAGCATGAGCAATTACTTTTACTATATTGGCAACAAACGCTTTAGCACTTTTGTCTTCTTTAACACCTAATTCAATGAATTTTTTATTTATGACTTTGACACTATCTTCTGGCAAAAGTGAAACATACAAATCTGAAAAAGCATTTGGATGCATTTTTATAAGTTCTGTATTGAATGAACTATCTGTTATATGATGTAATGTCTTTAGTCTTTGGCGGATATAATCAATTAAAAGTGGATTGTCTACCTCAATGCATACTTTATCTCCTTCTTTTAAGAATATTGGTCTAATGATTAAATCTTTCAACTCTTGCTCAAGGTTCTGCTCCTCTTGCCTTCTCAATGAGCATTCATAAATCAAGTTCCGCGCTTTTGAACGCGTTACGTTTAACAGACGAATGACATCATATATGCTTGGTCGCATTTCAATTATTCCCAAATCTTGTAATGCCATAAACAGCATAATATCAACATCCCGTTTTGACATGCTACCAAATGAAGGGGCAGCATACTCTTTCAAGACGCGTTCTAATACATTCAAGGATTGCTCAATATTATCTCCTTGAGGGAAATTTTGTTTGTCAATTGTTTTCATGACTATATTTTGTTTTTATGTTCCTTACTTATTTATTCGTGCGCATGCACGTTTAGTTTTGTAAGCATGCCTAACCCAATAGCCTAAGCCTTTGGCTTGTTCCTTCTTTCCAGTCCGGCGCTCGCCGCGCGCGTGTTCCCCGCAACGAACATAGGGTGGGGTGCCCTTTCCCGCGAGCATGTTATTAAATTTTGTTTTTGCATGGCGATATTGGCAATATTGACAATTTGCCACACAAAAAATGGTAACTCCGTTCAATAGTGGAATTACCGTTTTTGTTATCAACTTCTCGAAGAAGTCTATATGTTAAAAGAAGGTTGAATCGTAACGAGCCTCATACACGACTACAACACGCTCTCCTGATGGTAAGGTCTCTATCTTATAACCGAAATGGAAACCTTCAAATGCATACTTATTGCGCATGAAAATGTTTGTGAATAATCGTTTTCAACGTAGAGTCCAACTCCTCGATCGTGTGCAGACTATTCCATTTCTCTTCAGAGATA
>CADBAZ010000046.1 GCA_902792835.1 uncultured Bacteroidales bacterium | reverse complement strand
GGCTGCGGCAAATCCACGCTGCTCCGCACCCTCGCCGGACTCCAGCCGCCACTTGCGGGCACGTATAGTCTTTTGTCTTTGAGCGGTAGCGGTCTTTCCTCTTTGAGCGAGCAAAGCGAGCGGTCTAAGTTGATCGCTCTCGTTCTCACCGAGCGACTGAGCGTGGAGAGCGCTACGGTGCGCGATGTTGTGGCCATGGGGCGGTATCCCTATACCTCGTTCCTCGGCACGCTCACCGCTGCCGACCATCGTATCGTCGATGAGGCGATGGAGCAGGTTGGGGTAGCCGATCTTGCGGATTCGTTCTACAACGACCACTCCGACGGCGAGAAACAACGTATCCTGATTGCCAAAGCCCTCGCCCAACAAACGCCGGTCATCCTTCTTGACGAACCGACCGCCCATCTTGACCTACCCTCGCGCATCAAGACGCTGAACCTCTTGCACGATATAGCCCACGAGCAGCAGAAGACCATCCTCATCTCCACCCACGAACTCGATCTTGCCCTCCGCACTGCCGACCGGGTGCTGCTCATGTACCCCAAAAACCAAGGATTCGTTCTTGATACACCGGCAGCCATACAAAAAGGCGAAGCTCTTCGCCTCGCCTTTGGAATAGATGTTGCCGCGATGTTTTAGTTGCGGAACATCCACTTGTCTTAATTCCTGAACTTTAGTTCGCCGTCGCGCAATTCGACGATCACCGGACGGTTTCGATCGACTTTTCCTGCGATGATCGACTTACTCAGTTCGTTGAGTACGAGCCGCTGCAGGGCACGTTTGACAGGTCGTGCGCCGAACTGTGGGTCGTAACCTTCCTTGGCGATGTAGTCGATGGCATCGTCCGTTACGCGCAGGTCTATGCCGCTGTCCATAAGCATCTTGTGTACGCTGTTGATTTGCAGACCAACTATGTCGCGAATCTGCTTTTCGTTGAGCGGTTGGAACATGATCGTCTCGTCGATTCGGTTGAGGAACTCCGGGCGGATGGTCTGACGTAGCAGTTCGAGCACCTGGTTACGGGTCGTCTCGGTGTCAATGCCTTTCTCGGCATTCTCGCGGATGAGTTGGGAGCCGAGGTTCGAGGTTAAGATGATCAGCGTGTTTTTGAAGTTCACTACGCGCCCTTTGTTGTCCGTCAATCGACCGTCATCGAGCACTTGCAAGAGGACGTTGAATACGTCCGGGTGCGCTTTCTCTATCTCGTCGAACAGCACAACCGAGTACGGTTTGCGGCGGATGGCTTCGGTGAGTTGACCGCCCTCGTCGTAACCGACGTATCCCGGAGGTGCACCGATGAGTCGGGTTGCCGAGAACTTCTCTTGGTACTCGCTCATGTCGATACGGGTCATCATGTTCTCGTCGTCGAACAGGTAGTCCGCCAAGGCTTTGGCAAGTTCGGTTTTACCGACGCCCGTTGTGCCGAGGAAGATAAAGCTGCCTATCGGTCGTTTGGGATCTTGCAGACCTGCACGGCTACGGCGTATAGCGTCGCTGACGGCTTCTATGGCTTCGTCTTGACCCACCACGCGCTTGTGCAATTCTTCCTCGAGATGCAGCAGTTTATCGCGCTCCGACTGCATCATCTTCGTTACGGGTATTCCTGTCCAGCGGGCTACAACCTCGGCTATATCGTCCTCATCGACCTCTTCCTTAATCAGGCTGTCGCCGTTGTCCATCTGATGCAACGCTTCTTGCGCGGCTTTGATGTTCGCCTCGGCTTGTTGGATCTTGCCGTAACGGATCTCTGCGACCTTGCCGTAGTTGCCTTCGCGTTCGGCAACCTCTGCTTCGTGTTTCATCTGCTCGATGGCGGCTTTCTCGTTCTGGATGGTGGCAATGTAGCCTTTCTCTTTGTTCCAACGGGCGTTGAGTTCGTCGGATTTTTTCTTGAGGTCGGCAAGTTGGGATTTGATCTCGCCAAGCTTGGCTTCGTCATTCTCGCGCTTGATGGCTTCGCGCTCTATCTCCAGTTGCTTGATCTGACGGTCGATGGCATCGAGTTCCTCGGGTTTGCTATCGACTTCGAGGCGCAGTTTGGCTGCGGCTTCATCCACCAGGTCAATGGCTTTGTCCGGTAGAAAACGGTCGGTAATGTAACGTGCCGAGAGCGTCACAGCGGCAATCAGGGCGTCGTCCTTGATACGTACCTTGTGGTGCGTTTCATAGCGCTCTTTCAGTCCACGCAGGATGGAGATCGTCGCACTCTCGTCCGGCTCGTCAATCATCACGATCTGGAAGCGTCGCTCAAGGGCTTTGTCAGTCTCGAAGTATTTCTGGTACTCATTGAGCGTCGTAGCGCCGATAGCGCGCAGGTCACCTCGAGCCAGTGCCGGTTTGAGGATGTTTGCGGCATCCATTGCGCCGGAGGTTTTGCCTGCACCAACGAGCGTGTGTATCTCGTCGATGAACAGGATGATCTCGCCGGCAGCTTGCGTCACTTCGTTGATCACGCCTTTCAGTCGTTCCTCAAACTCGCCTTGGTACTTCGCACCGGCGATGAGTGCGCCCATGTCAAGGGAGTAGATCTTCTTACGCTTCAAGTTCTCGGGCACATCGCCGCGGACTATTCTGTGCGCCAAGCCCTCGGCGATAGCGGTCTTACCCACACCGGGTTCGCCGATGAGGATAGGGTTGTTCTTTGTCCGGCGGCTAAGTATCTGCAGTACCCGCCGAATCTCGTCATCACGTCCGATGACGGGGTCGAGTTTACCTTGTGAAGCCCGCTCGCACAAGTCGATGGCGTACTTCTTGAGGTTCTCGTTTTGGTTGTTGTTTTGATAAGTGTTCATAGTATGGTTGTTTTAAATTTAGTCGATGTTTCACTATGAACACTCCAAATTACATACCAAACCCCGTCAGACTGCCATTTTGTCAGTCCAACGGGGTCCCCACAAGCATCGCGCAGTGGGGTGTTTGGCGGGGTCCCCACAAGCATCGCGCAGTGGGGTGTTTGGCGGGGTCCCCACAAGCATCGCGCAGTGGGGTGTTTGGCGGGGATTGCTAATTTAACGTTTTCTCATAAGAGAAAACCATTTTAACCCGTTAACGTCACGCAGTGACCATCTTAACCTTTGCGCAAGCAAAGCATCCTCCACTCTCCATTCTGCCTTGTGCCTGTGTGCTGCAGCCCTTGCGCTGCCGCAGCGGCGATCAGGGTAGGGCAGTCAGCATCGTAGAATCCTGACAGCCACAGCTCGCCGCCTATGATTAAGGTACGCGCGTAGTCTGCCATCTGCGCGAGTAGGATGTTACGATGGATGTTTGCCATGATCAGGTTGTATGTGCCATCCGGCACATTGGCGCCAAGCCGCACGTCAATCGTTACGCCGTTCGCTTCGGCATTCTCGCGGGCATTCTTGACGCTGTTCTCATCTATATCCACTGCCACGACCTTTTCTGCCCCAAGCTTCGCCGCCATGATCGCCAGCACTCCTGTGCCCGTGCCCATGTCCAGAACGCTTGGCAGGACATTATCATCGCCAATGGATTTTAATAGTCTTTCATAGTTGACAGAATGATTGTCATTGTAATTGTCTTTAATAGTCTTTAATTGTTGACCTGAAAAATAATCATTGTCGTTGTTGTTTGTTGTTGGCAGTTGTTGACTTAACGACATCAACTCCGCAATCATCATCGCCGTCGTCTCGTGGTGTCCGGCTCCGAACGCGCAATGCGGCACGATCCGCACGCCCATGGGCAGCTCTTCCACCTCGTGCTCCGACTCCCACACCGCGTTCCAGTTCTCATCGGCGCACGCTTCAAACGACACCAACCGTGCCCCGTTCTCGGCTATAACTTCCTCTAATCCACTGACGGCTGACTGCTGATTGCTGACGGCTGACAGCTGATCGCTTGGAATATACGCCCTCAGCGTTTCCCCGTCTTGCTCAAACGAGTCAAAGCCCAAGTCTGCCAATGCTTGTGACAGCACATCCGTCTGCCACTCTTCCAGACCGGTACAATCAATGGTTGCTACGTTGTATCTCATTGCCGAATCACTGTTGTGGGACTATCTCCACACGGCGGTCTTTGTCGAGTTGGTGCTCGCCGTCGTTGTCGTACGGTACATCCGAACCCATACCTTGCACAATTAGTTGCTCGGGCTTGACGCCAAGTTCTATCAGCCGGTTAGCGACGGCTTGTGCACGACGTAGCGCAAGGCGTTGGTTGTACGCAGGTTTGCCGAGTTTACAAGCATGACCGTTGATCTGTACCCGTTGCTCAGGATGACGGATGAGGTTGTCCGCTATGCGGACGAGGAAGTCTTCGGGTTCGAGCATTGGAGTTGTATCGTTAAGCCCGAACCACATGACAGCCGTCTGCATTGCTTCCTCGAGTTGCATGGGGGCAGTGGGTACGATTTGGACAAATGCAATCGTATCGCGCAGCGTATCCTGGATATGGATGTAGAGCGTGTCATGAATGACGCGGCTGGCGCCGGATGTATTCATTCCGCACTGCTCGATGAACTCGGATACCTGCTTGCGTTTTTCGTAATCACGTTGGGCTTTAGTCTTGCCGGCGTTGATCGACAGTCCTATCTTCACCGCCACGCTCCACGGATGAAGCTCCTGTACCTCGCCTGAACCAAGTACACCGTCGTAGTCCGCCTCAAAGGGTGAGGTGTACGTGCCTGCCTTGTAATGCTGGTCGAATCCCAGCGGCTGCGTAGTGCTCTTGCCGGAGAGGATGTCGTTGAAGTAGTACGTAGCTGTTACGGCGAGCATCAGGTCGAGCCGCTGCTGCAAGCGGATAAGCATACCTATCTCGGAGTAGGCAGCGTAGTTGACGGTGCGGAGTTTGGATGCAAAATTGTTGCTCACGGCGGGAACACTAAAGTCCTCAATCATGCCGGGGATATTGTTGAGCGTCAGATCCCATTGCGCGTACTGCACCTCGTTGTGGAACGAGCCACCCTGGTTCAGACGGTAGTGGTCGTAGATTGGGAATCCTAACTTCAATCCCGCTACGCCGTGGAAGCCGACCTTCGACTTAATCGCACGGAATCGCAGCGCCAAGGGCACTTCGATCATGTATATGCTTTGCCGCTCGCTCAGGTTCTGCGGCGTAGCGGTCAGGGTATAGTCATCGCCCTGATAGTCTTTGTCGGTCACTACCCACGCCTTGTTGATCGATGTACGGTTGGCGTAGGTCGAGAACTGCACGCCTGTACCAACTCCCATCCACGGCAGGAAGTAGTAGTTGATGCCCACACCCGCATTCCACGTCGGTGAGGCAAGGGCGTTAGTGGTGTGCTCAGGCGTGAATCCCGAGCCTATCTGCCCGAACTCGAACCGACCGAAGCCCGCACCAAAAGTGATGTCGAAGTTCAAACCTTTCTCTATGCGGAACTCCTCGGCTCCGGCTGTGCGTACGGAGTCGGGAATATTTGCTGCAAACAGCGTTGTGCCAAGCAAGAGGGTGATCAGTGTAGCTAATGTCTTGTTCATAGTTGTGTCCTCCCGTTATTTGACAATCAGTTTTTCGGTTTGCGTCGTGCCGTCAGCGTGTGTGATGCGCACGTGGTAGATGCCTGTCATACGCGGTGCGTCAATGACCATGCTCTCCTTGTCCGTACCGGCTGTCAGCACACGTTCGCCCGTGCCGGAGCATATCTCTATCGTGCCTCCGTAGCAGCTGACGGTGAGCGGTGCACCGGCATCGACCGGTACAGGGTAGAGCACCGGCATAGATGCCGGGGAGCTGCTCTGCTCGTTGGGCATCGTGATATCGCATGAGCGGTACTTGTTGCCCTTGTCGTCGGTGAGCAACACGTTATAGACGCCTTTGAGGTCTTGACCGTTCTCCTGGTAGTACTGACTTGTTGCGCCGTCCATGGGCTGACCGTCCTTATACCACTGGTAGGCTGTGAAATGCAGCTTGGGGGCTGGCACCTCGCCGTTGTCGGGGTTGTTGTCAACATACAGCAAGCGGTTGAACTTGGCATGCACGTAGCCGCCAAGGCGTGACTCGATCTGTATGCGCTCTGCATCGCTGTAGCAACCTATCTCGCCTATACTGTACGTACCCTCACTCGAAGCTACCTGCAGGTCTATATACAGCCCTGACGCATCCGGCAGGGGCGGTACGTTGTTGAATACAATCATGCCGGGGGTTTGGATCACGCCTGTGGTATCGTTCGCCCCCATGTACTTCGCCAGCAGACTGCTGTACTCGATATAGAACAGATCCATATCGCCGGACGTCTGCTCGAAGAGGATGGTTATGTTATTCTCGTTCTGGCAGAACGTTGCGTTACTTTCGGAGCTGATCTGCGGTTTGTCCTGTACGTAGATGGTTATTAGCGTGTCCGCCGGACAACGATTGCCGTGGTTGTACTCGTCCCGTACGTTCCATTTGTCGCTTGTCACGCCTTTGGCAATGACGTGCGAGAATACGTTGCCCTGGGGATCCTGCCAGTAGATGGTCGCCGGTAACTCTGTTTTGCATACCGTCCGGGTGAGTTCGCCAGTCTGTACGAAGCCGTAACTCTCCTTGAGTTCGCCATCCGAGCGCACCCACTCGCAGTCGTTCTGACGCACGTCGCGCACGTACGTATAGACCTTATCGGTATCCACATCCGCTAAGTTCATCTCAATCGTCAGGTCTTTGTCGCTGCCTATCACCTCCTCTGTCAAGCTGTCAATACGCAGCCAACGGTACTCCAGTGTACCATCGCCGGATGCCGGGTTGGTTTCGATAACGCTGATTGTCCGTACCTGTTCGCCCGGTTCGAAGCATTGTGCCCGCTCGCCGCTCTCGATAGCGCCGGCATCCTGCAATCGTTTGGGTAGCACCGTGTAGCTCAGTTGACCCACGCAGGGCTGCCAATTCGGTGTGCAGCGGTCGTCATGTGCAAACACCCGCAACATAAACGCTCCCACCGTATCGCTCTTGATCATCGTCGTCTCGCACCACGTTGTGTACTCCGAATATTGGATCGTGTCTTCCCGCAAGTCGCGCTCCAGGGTGTCGATGGCATAAGGCTGATCACTCTCGTCGTAACCGTACCACACTACCATGTAGTGGTGCGTACCAAAACCGTCTTGGGCATAGAACGACCTCTTTTGCCCGAGTAACTCATTCTCGCTCATGACGAGATCCGTTACTGCTACTTCTGCCCGCCAGCAGATTGTGTCTTTCGCGTTTATGCCGTCAAACGTGCCCGGCTTGAGGTCATCTACGCGGCGCGGACGGAAATATACGGTTCGTCGCTCGGTGTTCTGTTCGCCGGTTAGCGTTGCCGTGGCGAGCACATCCGTCTCTGCACACGGACGAACAACTGTCACCTCGTCGCTCTCGTCCGAGAACTGTATCCACGCGCTGCCTGATAGTTCCTGCGTCTGCCAGGATATATTTGCGCTTGTATCCACCCGGAAGTTCTCCGTCAGATCGTTCGCATGGTTGATCGGGTTCCGGCTCTCCCTATCTACTATAATCGGCGCAACCGACAGGCGTGACGCGTCGGTGTACTTGAACTTCCTAAGCTGTGGATACAACCCCTGCTCCGTTGCCGTATGGGAGGTCGTCAGCCAGTTTCTCTTCCCCTGCATGCAATCGAACATCTGATAGGTCGTATCGATAGCCGTCAAACCCTTGGCTACCGCACCGGGCTCCTGATGATAGAGTTTGCGGTCGTAGTAGCAGTCGTTGTACTTCGCACGGGATGTGCTCACTCCTACAAACGAACAACCGTTCTTGGCGTAACCCGTCGTGTAGGAGTTGGATATCGTGCCGGCGTTCTTGCCTACCAGCACGCCTACCGTATCGCCTGCATTGCGTATCAAACTGCAGCAGTAGGCATCCGCCAGCGTGCTGCTTGGTAGCATCTCGCCGATCAGACCGCCCGTCACATTGCCCGACAGGGCTATCTCTGCCATACTCCAGCAGCAACTCACTGCCCCCTCGCTCACGCCGATCAGCGCGCCTACACGGTTCTGCCCGTAGGCGATGATGCAACCGCCGCTGATGCCTACGTCATTCACTCTGCTGTGACTGCCCACATATCCGAACAAACCTGCGCCCTCGTCGGTGTCAAACGTGCTTAGTCCGCGAATAAGATACCTCGCACCGTCAAACGTTCCCTCAAACGGCTGATCTTTACTGCCGATAGGCGTCCACACACGCTTGCGGTCAGCGCCGTTCAGGTCGATGTTTGCCGCCAGCCTGACAGTCTTGCCGCGGAAACCTTCCATCGAAGCATTCTGCTGCGCTATCCACGCCAACTCTTCCGCGGTGGTTACGATGTACGTGCGACCATTGGGCGTCACGGCAGCAACCGTACCGTCCCATGGCGTACTATACACCTCGTTCGAAGCATATATGGTCGATGAAAACCCAAGGATTCCCGTAAAGAAAACAAACAGAAAACAGCCTAAATCTATGCGCCGTTTCTTTATAAAAGCAAGTCGGTTCATAAAATTTTAAATTTAGCGTACAAAGATACAACTTTTTTTCTGATTTTGCAAATATTTTCGCCCAAAAATGGCAAGAATAATCAAATTTCTGAATTTTTCGCAGAAAAATCCCCTGCTCGCGAAAAATGGCCTTCGATTACTGATACCACTCATCTGTGTTTTGTGGGTTATGCAAATTATGAACAAAAATTGCTTTTTAGTGCTCGAATGTTGGCTTGTTTGCAATGTGGATATTGCGAAAAACGACACATTTCGGAAAAAAACGTAACAAAAACGCGAAAAAAATTGCAAATGTTGCGCCGATTTGCTATCTTTGCATGCGATTTTGAAAAACCAAACCGACGAGGACTGAACCTGACCCTTGGCTACTACAGTGATATCGACATATAACATCAACCTCTATGCGGTGTTCTCGAAGGCAACGGTCAACCGCGCCACAAACGCAAGGTTGCTGCTTTAGTCGAAAATAGAAAAATGAAAAAAATCCCACAAAATTGCATGAAAATTTGCAAATGTGGGATTTTTTTTGTAACTTTGCGGCGCAATACGCTGCAAATTTAAGTGAATGCGGGAAATTGAGTAAATAAACGGCATAAATTCATATGATTATGAAAAAACTAATGGTAATCACATCTTGCGCTGTGCTGCTTATGGCAGCGGGCTGCAAGGACAAAAACACTCCCGAAGTAGAGTCGTTGGTAGGCTCTGTAGCAACCCCGTCGTGGCAGGCTCCCGAGTCGTATGACATGACCTCCTCCATGACGACTATCGTCAAGATCGACTTTACACAGTCGTTCTCCGCTGAACAATTGGCAGCGGTTAAGGACAAAATGACCGATGGGCAAATTGTACACGAAGGCGACCTTCTGGCTGCTTTCAGCGGTGAAAACTGCCTGGGCGTGGACATGATCCATGCGGATCAAGCCGGACTATTCTTCCTGTATATTGCCGGAAGTAACGAAGAGAATCCCGCAAACGTTCAACTTCGCTACTACAGCACGCAACTGAGCAACATCTTTGCCGCTAAAGAGTCGTTCGTATTCAGCAATGACGGACATCTCGGCTCGGTGTCTGCACCATACACCCCCGCATGGAGTATTGCCAAGTAAGCCGTACACACCCGCGTGAAGTATTAACAAACGAAGCAGGAGACTCGTGAGGGTCTCCTGCTAATCGTATAGGGTATCCGCAAGCGGAATGAGGTGCTAAGGGATTATTCAGCGGGGCTGAAATCGTCTTTGCCAACGCCGCAGAGCGGGCAAACCCAGTCCTCGGGCAGATCTTCAAACGGAGTGCCGGCAGCAATGCCGTTGTCAGGATCACCTACGGCGGGATCGTACTCGTAGGCGCAAACATTACAAATGTACTTTTTCATTGTTGTTGGATTTTTATGGTTAGTATTTAGCAGTCAGCCATCAAATTTATGGTGCAAAGGTACGAAAAAAAAAGCGAATATGCAAATATTTCGAGAAAAAATTGAAATATTTGTAATTTTTTGGGCAAATGGCTTGCATATTCGAAAAAAAAATAGTATATTTGTCAGCTTTTTGGGGGTTATAGGTTCACAGATTAAGCAGATTAAACAGATTGCAAAGAAACACACAATCCAAAATCAAATAATACCAATAATGAAAAAAGTTCTATCAATGTTTGTTGTGCTCTTGATGAGCACGATGATGTGGGGAGCGAGCTCGAGTGTACCCGAAAACGCTCCTGATGTGATGTTGCAGGCGTTCTACTGGGACAGTTATCCCAGCAACAGCAGCAATCTTGGGTACGGCAATACGGGTTGGAGCGCTCTGCTCAACCAAGCCGATGAACTCGGCGAGTATTTCGACCTCGTATGGCTTCCGCCATGCTCGCAGTCAAGCGGCGGCACGGGCTATATCCCCAAGCAGTACAGCAACCTGAACAGCGACTGGGGTAGCGAAACGCAACTGCGCGAACTGATCAGCAAACTGAAAGCGAAGAACACACGTTGCGTGGCGGATATCGTAGTGAACCACATTACCGGCAACTATGGCTGGTGCTCGTTTGCGACGATGGACTTCGGTGACTATGGCGTGTTTAATCCCGATGCGTCGTGGATCTGCCAGACGGATGAGATGAACTATGAAACGAGTGCAGGTACTTGCCAAGGTAAGGCTACCGGTGCTAATGATGATGGCTATGGCGACGAGGCGAACTACACTGCAGCCCGCGACTGGGATCACAAGAACTCACAAGTACAGGCTATGTGCCGCGCGTACCTCAAATGGCTGAAGAACGACGTAGGCTTTGACGGCTGGCGCTACGACTACGGCAAAGGTTTCCATCACAGCCATATCAACGACTATAACTCCGCAGCCGGAGCGTATATGTCGGTTGTAGAGTATTGGGATGGCAACCCGGGCGTTATCCGATCACGTCTGGAGGATGCCCAGTGGAACAATATGGCGTTTGACTTCGGCACGAAGTACGACGCAATCAACAACGGTATATGCTCGTTTAACTACGGCAAATGCAAGGGCGCGGGCATGTTAGGCGCAGGACTGAGCAAACACGCCGTGACGTTTGTGGATAACCACGACACCTTCCAGCGCAACAATAGCGAGTTCGGCGGACAAGGCAATTCGATGTTGAGTAATTTCAAAGACCGTCTGCTGCAAGCCAATGCATATATCCTTTCGATGCCGGGTATCCCGTGCGTATTCTATCCGCACTGGGTAACCTACAAGTCGGAGATCAAAGCGATGATCGAGGCACGTCATCTTGTAGGCGTTCACTCACAGAGTGAGGTGAAAGATGAATATGCCGAGGAAGGTGGTTATCAGGTTACGGTCGTTGGTTCGAAAGGCTATCTGATTTTGCAATTGGGTAACAAGGTTGGTGGCAGCTTTGACGGCTTTACAAAGAAGGCTTCCGGTAACGGTTATGCTATGTGGATTATGACTAACACTCCGGTCGAACACACCTACACTGTAGCAGGCAACTCTGCTGATGTGTTCGGAACGGCTTGGGCTCCTTCGTTCGAAGCGAATGACATGATTAAGCAAGACGATGGTAGTTATAGATGGGAGAAAAGCGATCTTGTGCTCAAAGCCGGGACAATTGAGTTAAAAGTATGCGAAGACCACGGTTGGGACGTATCTTATCCGGCGGAGAATTATCAGTTGAAAATTGACGCTGCCGGTACGTACACCATCACCATTACCTTCAATGCTGAAACCAAAGCTATCTCCGCTACAGCAACTAAGACTGCCGATGCAGATCCCGGGGATGAGCCGGGTGATGATCCTCAGCCGGCAGAGAAAGACTAAAGTGAGCGAAAAGATCAACGGTTATGATGTGTACAAATATGTAGCCGATAAGGGTGCATATAAGAATTGTATCTTCAATAATGCAGGTGCAGATCAAACTGCTGACCTCGACTGGACTTCCGGTAAGTACTATTATATTGACAAATGGTATGCAAAAGAGGATATCCCTGCATCAGAAGATCCCGGCTCGGGTGATGATCCTCAGTCGGCTGAGAAAGACTCTATCTTCCTGGTTAATGCCAAGGCTTGGGCTACTCCGACCGTACACCTCTGGGGTGGCACCGCTGCCGGAACTACTTGGCCTGGCGTTGCTATGACAAAAGTAAACGAAAAGATCAACGGTTATGATGTGTACAAATATGTAGCCGATAAGGGTGCATATAAGAATTGTATCTTCAATAATGCAGGTGCAGACCAAACCGCTGACCTCGACTGGACTTCGGGCAAATACTATTATATTGACAAATGGTATGCAAAAGAGGATATTCCTTCGTCAGGAGATCCCGGCTCGGGCGATGATCCTCAGCCGGGCGCAGTTAAGTTCTATATCACGGGCGACAGTGCACTGGTTGTTGATGCAGGTTTGGACAAAGCGAAAGCATGGAATGCGGATGCAATCAAGTCAGAGACAGACACCTTCGAACTTGACCTGAAGGCTGATCAGTATTACGTACTGAAAGTAACTCTGAACGGCACATGGGAAGATGAGAACAACGTCAAGGGTTACAACGAACTGACGGAAAAGACAGAAGGTTTGGTAGATGATGGCAACGACCACAACATCGGCTTCAAGTTGAGCGAGGCTGGCAAGGTACAGGTTATCTATACGATCGACAAGGACAACAAGACCATCTTCAAGTTGGCAGGTAAGTTTGTAACGGAAGGCAGCGGTTCGGGTGATGATCCTCAACCGGCAACAGCGAAATTCTACATCACGGGCGACAGTGCACTGGTAGTAGATGCAGGTTTGGATAAAGCGAAAGCATGGAATGCGGATGCCATCAAGTCAGAGAAAGACACGTTTGAACTTGACCTGAAGGCTGATCAGTATTACGTGCTGAAAGTAACATTGAACGGTACATGGGAAGGTGAGAACAACGTGAAAGGCTACAATGAACTGACAGAGAAGACTGAAGGTTTGGATGATGTAGGCAACGACCACAACATCGGCTTCAAACTGAGTGAGGCTGGTAAGGTACAAGTTATCTATACAACCGACAAGGACAACAAGACGATCTTCAAACTTGCCGGTAAGTTTGTGACCGAAGGCAGCGGCTCGGGTGATGATCCTCAGCCTGGAACCAAGTATTTCATGAAGAACAACTGGAACGGTGGTGCAGAGTGGTCTTGGAAAGAGATGACTGCTGCCGAGAACAATACGTTCAAACTGGAGAAGGTTGTGTTTGGTGGTACGGGTGTCAACTACAATACCGCTGAAAGTGATGAAGGTGCAGAATGGGTAGCCGTTGATGCATTTGCCGGTGACGAGATCGGTGCATTGGATACCGTAACATTCGTTCTTGACCTTGCTGCTGAAAAGAAAGTGAAAGCGATCTTGCTTGGCAAGTATAACGAAGGCCAAGGCGGAGGTGATGATCCGCAACCCGGTGAGAACGTAACGGTTTACTTCGTGAACAACGTCAACTGGGAGGCCGTGAATGCGTATGTTTGGGTTGGTGAAGGTGATGCTTACAAGCAATGGCCGGGTGAGGCTTTGACGAAAGAGACTGCGCAGGCAGGAGTTGCCAAGAGA
>CADBAZ010000045.1 GCA_902792835.1 uncultured Bacteroidales bacterium | reverse complement strand
ATCCGTTTTAAGGCGCAGTTTAGTTGGGAACAGGTCAAGACCGATCCCTCCAAACGCTCCGAACTGACGCACGATCTCGTGGAGTCAATCTCCCTTATCCCCGACGAGATTACCCGCTACGAGTATATCCGCGATTGTGCCGAACTACTCCAGACCTCTGCCGAGATTCTCACTCGTGCAGTCAAGCAGCAACGCCTCGAACGACGCAAGAACGCTACCGAAGCCTACAATGCGCAGCAGCGCGAGAAAGAACGCGAAAGTATACTCACCTCTAAACCGACGCCAACCGATAACCCGGCAGAAAAGAGCGAAAACGTCCGAGACGATCGAGCCATTATCGGGCGAATGTCGAAGGTGGATCAGAATATTCGCAATCTTACACAACTACTCGTGCGCTATGGCGAACGACCTTTCTTCCGCTTTCCGAACGGGCAAACTGTATCTGTCGGCAATTATCTGTTGCAGCAACTGGATGCCGATGGAGTGGATATATCTCTGCCTGTTGACAAGCGCATCTTTGAGGAGTTTCGTGCCCACCAAAATGCCGATGGGTTCGTTGCGGAAACATTCTTTAAGTTCCACCCCGACCAACAGATCAACGCGCTTGCCTGCGACCTGATTGCCGACCGCTACCAACTCTCGTCCATATTCTCCAAGGTTGCTATTTCCGAGAATGTCGTGCAGGATGTTGAGCAGCGTTCGGAACAAGATCTGCTCAACGAACTTGTGCCGCAACTACTCTGCGAACTCAAACTCAGCCTGATCAACGAACGAATAGCTGAAGTCAAAAAACAGATGGAATCAGGCGACAGCGATCAGTCACTGCAACTGCTCGGACAACTTAGTGAACTGCAATCCGTCAAACGCGAGATCTGTAAGTTCCTCGGCAACCGCATGCATTAACCAAATCATAAATTTGAAATCATAAATGATATATCACTTCCATCCCATAGACCGACCCATGATCTGGGGAGCAGAGCAATGGATTCTGTCTGCTTACCCGGGACGAGATAGTATCTGCGTCGAGACCGGACAAAACATCTGGCACATGCTTTGCGAACAGAAAGACCAACTGGTCGGTAAGCACGTCTTTGCCCGTTATGGCGATACTTTCCCCCTACTCATCAAGTTCATCGATGCCCATGATGATCTCAGCGTGCAGGTGCATCCTTCCGATCAGTGGGCGCAAAAGTATGGCGAGCCATGGGGCAAAACGGAAATGTGGTACACACTGCCCTCCGAACCGGGTGCACGAATCTATTGCGGACTCAAGCAGCAACTCACGCCTGAGCAGTACAAACAGATGGTTGCCGACAAAACCATTCTTAGCGCACTCGCTGAGTACGAGATACGCGACGGTGACTGTTTCTTTATTCCTGCCGGACGAATCCACGCCATCGGTTCGGGGTGTCAGCTCTGCGAGATTCAGCAGACATCCGATACCACCTACCGCATTTACGACTACGACCGTCGCGACAAAGAGGGCAATCCGCGCGAACTGCACACTGAGCGTGCCGCTGAGTGCATCAACTACAATGATGTGCAATTGGCGCGAACCAGCGATAACGCCGCAAACGACAAGGCAGTAAACAATCTCGTTTCTTGTCCGTATTTTGTCACCAATGTACTGCAAGTCACTGAGCCCATTCTGCGTGAATATAGTCGTCTTGACAGTTTCGTCTGCCTTATCTGCTTGGATGGCGAATGCAACTTGACTGAACTGGAGAATGATTCTCAGACCACTATCTCCAAGGGCGAACTCATTCTGCTTTCCGCCACTACCGCGGATGTCCGCCTTTCAGGCTCCTTCCGCGCTCTGGAAGTCTACATTGACTGATTCATCGCTTCCGTGTTAATCCGTGAAGCTCCGTGTAGTTTTGATTAGTATAACTTAAATAAATATGACCATGAAAAAAATTGTTGTTTTTACCGGCGCCGGTATTTCGGCTGAAAGTGGTTTAGGAACCTTCCGTGACTCCGACGGACTCTGGGAAAAGTACCGTATTGAAGACGTGTGCACGCACGAAGCGTGGCTGCGTAACCCGCAACTTTGTGTGGATTTCTACAACGCGCGTCGCCGTGATGTCATCAACGCCAAACCCAATGCTGCCCATGAGGCGATTGCCCGTCTGCAACAAGCAATCCCGGGTACGCGCATCATCACCCAAAATATCGACGATCTCCACGAGCGTGCCGGCGCAACGAACGTCGTTCACTTGCATGGCGAGATCCGCAAACTCCGTGCGGAGAACGACGAGATAGCCACTGTTCCTATCGAAGGTTGGGAGCAACATTATGGCGACCGTCACCCCAATGGCTCTCTTCTTCGCCCGTATATCGTCTTCTTCGGCGAAGGCGTACCGTACTTCACCGAGGCATGTAACATTGCTGCCACAGCCGATATCCTTGTTGTCGTAGGCACTTCACTCAACGTTTATCCCGCGGCGTCACTCTTGCACTACGCACCTGAAAACGCCCGAATCATTATGGTTGATCCGGGCGATCCTCAGTTAGGCATTTATGCCTCACGTGTTCAGTTGGTACGTGAACCGGCTACTGTAGGCGTACCGCGCGTTGTGGAGCAGTTGCTTCATTTGTCTTGACGCGCATCGGCGCACCGGCTTTGCCTTGAATGCTGATAGGCTTCGTACCTACCAGTTGGATGTCTGATCCGTTACGAGCTTTCCCCGTAATCTTCCAACCCTCTTTCGTTACGGTCAGTGTGCCGCTTGCTATGAGCCATTGTGCCTCAGTAACAAGATACCCCTGCGATAAGTAACTTTTTGACGTATAGTAGAAACTCGTACCATCTACCTGCATCTTCTCATCATCGCGGAATCCCGCGTAAGCTGTACCTGGTCGCATAGAGGTGTTCAATCGGTATGTACCAACCGGAATAGTGGTCTCATCAAGCTTGGTGAACAGATACAAATCCAAGAACGGCACACAGGTCGTATTGTTCACTTTTACAGTGTTGGTTAAGTCGTACGCCTGAACCTGCCAGTAATTGAAGCCCTCGTCCGGATACGAATAGTAATACGCGTACGCCGTGGTAATTGTATCAGCGTCTCTGCCGGAATAGGTGCTCGGTGAAATATCCTCTCCGGGTTCCGGGTAGTAATCGGCTACCGGAACAGCAGTAATTCCTCCGTGCAATATATCCAAACCACCTTTCGTACCATCTACAACAGGACGTTGCTCGGCTTGTACAACGGGTTTGAAGTTCTCAGAAATAAATGCTACTACAGCACAGTTATCTGCTACCCAATTGCTGTCAAGTGTCAGTTCATAATCCGCCGACCACGAGTGGTTGCTCTTCACGCGCAGACTGTCACCTAACGGAGCAGTGAGATAGGCGCGCACGGCATTGGCGTGACGAAACTCCTGCCAACCTTCGAATGTATTGTTATAATCCTGTTGGTAATCAATCATTCCGGACTCTTTTACTAGCACAGTAAGCATCAGGTTGGGGTAGTCTTCTTTCACGATCAAACCGCTAAGATGCACGTTCAATTTCCGATCAGTCTCGCTGTACGTGTTCTCAATCTCTATCGAAGCATACGTGGTTGTTTCGAACTGCGATGTGTTTACAGTGGGCAGATAACCCGGGTGAAAGCAGATTGCATTTCCTGCGTCACTTTTTGTTGCCTTTCTGTCAATGGCAATGCTTGGTGCACCATTTACACCTAATTTGCTCGTAATCTTCTGGCTACCGGTTACCGAGAAGTGGTCTTTCTGGTAACCATAGTGATGCAGTACAAGCACCCAATTTTCATCATCGCCAATGAAGTCGTGTACACAGTCCATTCCGTAAGGGCACCAACCACAGTCCTGACCCGTGAACTCCTCTATCAGATGTTTCTTGGGGAAAGCGTCAGGTAGTTGTTCGGTTATTTCCACAAACGTTATGCTGTCAATTTGTTCAATGTCTTTCTGGTAAGTGATCTCATCACCTACCCATACGCGCATCTCGGTGCGGGTTACCTCAAAGCCCATGCACATTACTGCCACTGCAGTAAGAACCAATGTAAATAATTTCTTCATATTGCTCGATATTTGTTATTCCTTAATAAATTTCACAACTTCTGCACCTATCTGCAGCAGGTACGTACCATTCTGCAAAGCGCTGACATCAATAAGCGTACTTTCTTCTTGCGTCTGCGTAGCGGATAGCAGTCGTCCCTGCAAGTCATATACACGTACTGTCTGACCTGCCGACAAACCCTTAATCACCATGGCATCATGTGTCGGATTCGGATAGACAGCCACACGTACTTCGATATCATTCACCGAAGAGGGCACATACTCACCAAATACAATCTTGTCAATATCTGCTACTGCTGTATGTCCCAACTCGGTTTTCGATTTGTCGTACAAATACATCACATTGTCGGCAAACGTTATTTGCCCAATGAGCGAAACAGCATATTGCTTGTCACTACCTGTCAGATAGTGAACTTGCAGCCCTGCTTCTGCCCGCGCCATCACTGTCAACAGCAGCAATGGTAAAATCAAAATCGTTCTTTTCATACGTTCATAGTTTATGCCGTTTTATTACTTTTCCATTGTTCCGGTTACCGTGAACCGCTGTCCGTCACGCAGGATATACACTTGTCCGTCACGCAAAATCTTGCTTGTTGCAGCCTTATCATCCTTCACCTCGCTTACAGCGTCGGTCTGATATACATATTGCACGCGCACCTCAAGACTTTCCTCACCGTCGCGGAAGATATACCGGATGGTTTCGTTCGATCCCATAATCGGCACGTAATGCGAGTACCAGTGCGCCGTACCGTTGAAATTGAACGTCTTCGTCTCTTCCGTCTCGCCATTGCCTGCGGTGCAATTGTCCCCGCAACAGAACTCATCTTCCAGCCCGTTGGCGGAACGGATGATTTGCATCTCAAGTTCGCCGGAACTGATCAGTACATCGCCTTCCAATTCCATAGTGTACTTTCCTGTCAGGAAGTCTTCTTCGCCTTCCGTGATGATCAGGCTCATGCCTTCTTCACTCACTTCGCCTTCGCCCTTGACGCTTACGATCAGTGCATGCGCACTCTGCATGAGCAGTAGGGCTGTCAGTGTAAAAATTAGTTTCTTCATTGTATAGTTGTTTGTCTTGCGTTGATTATTCTGTTATTTCCGTCCAATGCAGCAACTACTATGCTGCAATGCTTCGGCTCGCAGCCGTCAGGCAGCGTCATTGTTGTGGTAACGGTAACCGCTGTGAACGGAATTGTCTTGTTCTCTCCCCACGCATCGCCCGCTGCCATACGTAGCACATGACGGTGGTAATATTCTCTGTTCACACTGCCGTCAGGCATTGCTTGTGCACCTTGTATACTGTCTTCAATGAGCCACGTTACCAGCCTGCAGTCTTGCATCTTGTCAGCAGATGCAGTGGTTGTTACGGTGATGTTATTTGTATTGTTGTCACGCATTGCCTGCACGCTCAGGTGTACCTCTGTCGGCTGACTCATCTGTTGCGCAAGCAGAGTTGCCCACGTTGGGTAATCGTTCAGAAAACCATCTTCATCGCTCGTAAAATTAATATTCCCTGTTGGAAATGGCGTAGTGGCATTGCCGCCCATATATCGGTAATAGACATCCGCCTCCTCGCAGGTGTAATCGTACTTGGCTGCGCCCTGCGTGAACGGATTCGATGCCGGGTGCATAGCCACGACAATCAGTCGCTCGCCGTAGGTCTGCTTCAGTACCTCTGCTTCAGCAGACGCTTTTGGGCAGTTCACACAACGAAATCCCGTGAACTCTATCAGTACATGCGCCCGTTCGGTGCTGTCAACCGGCACTGGCATCGGTATGAGCCGTTCACTCTCGCCGATCACCTCGCATCCTGCCAGCACCATTACTGACAACATGATAGCAATATATCTCTCAACTCTAAACACTAAACACTCAACTAAAATCACCACGTAAAACTATAACTCATCCTCACTCCTTCCTGTTCCGGCTCATAGCGACACACTCCACCTGAACAGTTAAAGCCGCTGCTCGTCTTCACGTAACCTGCTGATACATGGTGTGCACCGTTTGAATAAGTCAGCATAGCCGTGTAGTTGTGCTCCTTCGTCTCATCCGGCGCGTAGCCGATGTTATACTCCCAACTGCCGGAAACCGTCCAATGTTGCCACAAATCCAGTTCTGCTAACACATATACCCACTGCCCTTTGTGCTGCCTTGTATATAAGTATTGCAACTCATTACGCAGAGTGATGTTATCCGTAATATGTATCTTGTTGTCCAATACAGCTACTCCGGCATGTACCAATTCTCCTTCGCCCTCAATGACCTTTCGGTTGTATGCTTGATACATAAGCATCGCGTTAAGTGTCCAACAGGAGTGAATCTTCTTGTGCAACGCTGCATGGATATCTGTGTAGTATGTGCCGTCAGCCGTCGTGTTCATTGCCCAGCTGCCCTCTTCTTGCAGTCCTCGAATATGCGCCATGCTCAACTTAAACGTTGTCCCGTACTTTCCGCCTACCTTGCTCTTCCTCGGAGCTGTATAGCGCACTTCTGCCTGAAAAGCCCATTCACCTGTCGTGTACTGCGTGGCGTAAGGGTAACGGGCAGCCAGAGCGTAGGTGTGCTGCGGAGTAAACACAGGCAACAAGTTCAATCTGCCTGCCAAACCTCGCACACTGCGCGACGAACGCAGTGACATATTGTCCGAACGTTTAACCTGTGCCAGCACGGACAGCCCTTTCCGTGAGTAACCTAACGATAGCAGCAACGCTTGTCCCGAACGGTAACTGTAACCGTTCTCCAGCGTCGGGTCATTGGCTTTGTAGGCATATTCAACCAGCGCATCCCAACCCTTTCCTTGCAGATTCGCTCGCACCTCGCCGGCGCCTACCCAGCGTGGCAGATTATATCGGTACAATCCGTCACTCATCGTTACAAGCACAGTGTCCTCATGCTCATACTTGCTCACGTAACTTCCGCCTACAGTCAGTTCAAGATCACTCTGTTGCAGCCCGCGTAACCACTCATGCAAACCCAATTCCAGGTCTGCACCCAACGCGGCATCCTGCTTGTAGTTCCAGCCCCATGCACTATCATGATAGCAATTCCAATAACGCCGTTGCTTGCCTCCAAGTAGCGTCAGATTAATCCCTTTGTATGGCATTAAGTTGATCTTCGCACCGCGTAGCGAGTTGTCAATACCGAGGTCTCTATTTTCGTACAAGTTGAGAATCATTCCCGACCCGAATTGTCCATACACATCGCCTACGCTGATCTGTCCCCATGCGAAATCTGCCATCACACTCAGCCTGCCTATGCCGTGACCGGCGAACCCGGGTTCATAACCGAGTAGCGGCCATTGATTCAATTCTAATCGTGTGTCCGCGCGCAAACCGCGAAACTGTGCGGCGTTACTATCGGTACGCAGGTAATTCACCGACAAGTCGAGGTAGTTGTTGCTCAGATGGTCAATTTTCGCCCACTCGGCACGCGGCGCAGTCCGCACAGCCGACACATCCCGCGTAGGGAAGAGCCCGTCATGCTGAATACCGCCACTTACATATATGGTGTCATTGGCATTTAGCCATTGACCATTTGCCAATAGCAAACCCAATGCCAGAACCGCAATATATAATCTCTCAACTCTAAACACTAAACTCTCAACTCTAAACTACTTCAAGTATTGCTTGATTTCCTTCTCACTGCCATCAGTATATCCTGTGTGGTTATATACCGTCTGCCCCTTGCTGTCAATCACAAACAAGTGAGGTACATTCTGCACATTCATCGCCCGCTTCAATTCGCCGTTCGGATCAAGTAGCACATGGTAATCCCAACCGTAGCCGTCAACCAGCGGCTTGACTTTCTTCACATCCTGCCCTTGGTCGATGGATACAATGTACATCTCTACGCCGGTCTGTTCCTGCCAGTCAGCATACAACTCGTTGATGGCTTCCAACTCGCGCATACACGGTTTGCACCATGTTGCAAAGAATGCAATAATCACCGGCTTGCCTTGTTCTGCCAAGCTCTCCGTTTTGACGGTTTTGCCGTCCACATCCTTGAGTGCCACACTCGGCAATGCAGCCTGCATCCACATTACCCACAGCGCTCCAATAATAATACCAATTACTCGTTTCATTCTACGTACAATACAAGTCCTTTTAAATATTCTCCTTCGGGGTGATAGATATTAATCGGATGATCCTGCGGCTGATGCAGTTGGTGCAATATCCGCACTTTCCTGCCTGTCTGCGCAGCAGCACTGAACACTGCCAGCCTGAAGGCCTCTTTATCTACCGCCTGCGAACAACTGAACGTGAACAGTATTCCTCCCGGACGGATCATCTCTATCGCTTTGGCGTTAATCCGTTGGTACCCGCGCAGAGCATTCTTTACCGCATCACGGTGCTTGGCAAACGCAGGTGGATCTAATATGATCAGGTCATACTGGTGCCCCTGTGCCCGTTGCTCACTCAGGTAGTCAAATGCATCAGCCGTCACAGCTTTGTGGTTCGGGCAGTTAGGGAAGTTCCTCTCTACATTCGCATTCACCAAATCTATCGCTTTCTGGCTCACATCCACAGAATGTACACTCTTCGCTCTGCCACGCAACGCATACAATGAGAATCCTCCTGTATAGCAGAACATATTCAGTACATCTTTCCCTGCCGCATAACGTTCAACCAGTGCCCTGTTCTCTCTCTGATCGATAAAGAATCCGGTCTTCTGCCCCCGCAGCCAGTCAATGCGGAACGATAGTCCGTTCTCCACACTCCAAAACTCTCCACTTTCAACTTTCGAACTTCTTTCAACATTCAACTTTAAACGCTCAACCAAATATCCGACCTTAGGCTCGGATATTTCCGCTTTAAACGGCAATGTGTCATCCGACTTATAGTACACTGCATCTACTTCCTTCACCTCTTCCACAATAGCCTCGGCTATCGCTTTCCGGCATCGATGCATGCCCACCGAGTGCGCTTGCACCACGGCAGTGTTTCCATATACATCCACTACCAACCCGGGCAACATATCTCCCTCACCATGAATGAGCCTGTATGTGTTGTTATCCTCGCGAAGCAGTCCGAGCCGTTGACGCATCCGGTACGCTGCGGCTATGCGCTTGCGCAGCAAAGCGCTAATCCATTCATCCTCTGACCCGCTAATCCGTTCATCCCCAAATGCTAACAACCGCACGGCTATTGATCCCACTTGCCAATGTCCTGCGCCAAGCACTCTTCCGTCAGCACTCTGTACGCACACTAACTCACCTTCCTCCGGCTCAGCTGCCCGATGAGTGGCATCTAATACAATACGGGCTATCGCTCCCGAGAAAACCCACGGGTGAAATCGCAAAACGGATTCCTCTTTACGAGGTTTGAGAATTATGGTTGTCATGCCGCTTGTTGTTTTGTGATATTTCGGGCAAAGTTACTAAAAATTATTGAATATTGCAAAAAAATTTGCATATTTGCAAAAAAAATTGTATCTTTGTACGCAAATTGTCAATTGAGTGTTCTTTCGATCGGCAAAACGTGGTAATTGATAATTATCTTTTATTGCTTACATAATGAAAAAAGTTTTTTCTCTTGGCGTACTTCTCGCCGCATGGACAACAGTTTTCGCTTGCACCAATTTCCTTGCAGGCAAAGATGCAACTGTTGATGGCAGCACGATTGTTTCGTATGCAGCCGACGCGTATTCTTTCTATGGTTATCTGCATTTCGCTCCAGCAGCCGATCATCCGGCAGGCTCGGTGCGTGAGGTAGTGGAGTGGGATACCGGCAAACCGCTTGGTTCCATCCCTCAAGTGGCACACACCTACTCGGTTGTCGGCAACACCAACGAACACCAGCTCACTGTCGGCGAAACAACGTGGGGTGGACGCGAAGAATTGTGGGACACCATAGGCATCGACTACGGCAGTCTGATCTATATTGCGTTGGAGCGTTGCTCCACTGCCCGCGAAGCTATTGAGTGTGTGACTTCGCTCGTCAAAGAGTATGGTTATGCCAGCGAAGGTGAGAGCCTGTCGTTCGGTGACCCCAACGAGATATGGATTCTCGATATCATCGGTCGTGGAGCCGGTGAGAAAGGTGCAGTGTGGGTAGCCACACGCATCCCAGACGACTGCATTGCTGCGCATGCCAACCAGGCGCGCACACAAGGCATCCCCGCACCTACCAAAGCCGCAGCCAAGCGAGCCAAGAAGACCGGCATCGTGGATATGGGTGATATCCTCTACTCGGCAGACATCATAGAGTTTGCCCGACGCAAAGGACTGTTCGAAGGCAAGGATTCCGAGTTCTCATTCCAGAAGGCATTCAACCCCTACGATTTCTCCGGTCTGCTCGCCTGCGAAGCACGTGTGTGGAGTTTCTTCCGCCACTTTGACAACGATATGGATAAATACCTTCCGTTCGTAACCGGTCAAACCTTCCTCGCTACGGGTGGCAAAGATGCCGGCGAACCAATGCCGCTCTATATTCGTCCCAACCATAAGGTCAGCGCACAGGAGATCAAGGATTGCATGCGCGATCAGTACGAAGGCACACCGCTGGATATAACCCAAGGTGCTGCTGCCGGTGCATGGCATAGCAAACTGCGTTACGGTGGTTTGGCATTCGAACTCGACAGCGTCAAATATTGGTATCAGCGTCCGACTGCTACGCAACAGACAGCGTGGTCGTTTGTCTCGCAGATGCGCAGCGACAAACCCGCAGGCATCTTCTGGTTTGGTGTGGATGACGCAGCAACCAACGTATATGTGCCGATGTTCAGTTGCATCACCGAGGTTCCCGACTGTATGAAACAAGGCAACGGAGATCTCTATACCTACTCACCTACCTCTGCCTGGTGGGCATTCAACCTCGTGGCAAACAAAGCCTACGAAAAGTACGAACGCATCCTGCCCGAGATTCGCGAACGTCAGGCAATGTGGGAAGAACGCTTCAACACACAAGTCGATGCTCTTGACCGCGAGATAGCATTGCTTTCCACCGATGAAGCACGTAAGTTGCTCACTGCTTACTCCTGCAAGCAAGGCGAAGAGGTTGTCAAAGACTGGAAAGATTTGTATATCTACCTCATCACCAAGTACATCGACGGTCAGGAACGCAAGTTTGAGAACGGACAATTCGTGCGCAACCCCTACGGTCAGCCCACGATGCCTAATCGTCCGCCTTTCCCCGAATCGTTCCTGCGCACCATCGCACCCGAAACACTGCATGAATAATAATGTATCAGCCATTCTTGGCTGATTAAATCGCATACTATAATGAACACCACCGAACCCCGCGAAGTATTTGACATCTTCGCCCAAATCAATCAGATCCCTCGCCCGTCAAAGCATGAGGAGCGTATAAGCCGTTGGTTGCAGGACTTTGCAGCCGAGCATCAGATAGAGTGCATCGTCGATGATGCCATGAATGTTGTCATGCGCGTACCTGCCACCCCCGGTTACGAAGATCACCCTGCCGTTATCCTGCAAGCGCACCAGGATATGGTGTGCGAGAAAGATGCCGACTGCACCATTGACTTCATGAACGATCCCATCCAAACCGTTGTTGAAGGCGACTGGCTGCACGCCAAAGGAACAACCCTCGGCGCAGACGACGGCATTGGTATAGCTATGGCTTTGGCTGCTCTCACTTGCTCCGATGTCAAGCATCCGGCACTTGAAGCACTGTTCACCGTGGACGAAGAGACAGGTCTGACGGGAGCAGACCGTCTACAAGACGGTATCCTACGCGGTCGCCGGCTCATCAACCTCGACAACGAGGATGACGGACATATCTGCATCGGGTGTGCCGGAGGTATAGACAGTCTTGGCAGAATGCACTACACGCCGCAGTCACTGCCCGAGGGCAAATGGCTCGGACTGCGCCTGCGTGTGGACGGTCTGCCTGGTGGTCACTCCGGTGAGGATATTAACAAAGGCAGAGCAAATGCCAACAAGGTACTTGCGTACTTCCTCGCTGAGATATTTGATTCGACAGATATGTACCTCGCAACCATTCATGGAGGTAACCTGCGCAATGCTATTGCCCGCGAAGCGGAAGCTATCGTGTGCGTGCCGTTTGAGGATCGCGAGCGCCTGCGTATTCTGTTCACGATATCCACTGCCAACTGGAAACAACCGCGCTGCCCGATTTGGTAATGAGCCTTAGTGACACCTCTCGTCTGTTGGCTACGCTCACTACCTGCCCGCATGGAATGATTCGCATGAGTGCCGATATACCCGACCTCGTTGAAACATCCACCAACCTTGCTTCCGTTCATAGCAAAACCGAAGCGGATTGTCGCCCGTATATCGAGATCAATACCTCGCAGCGCTCGTCCATCGAGGCGCAGAAGCATCAAATCAAGCGACATGTGGAGTACGCACTATCCATCGCTTGCGACGAGGTAACACATGGCGACGGCTACCCGGGCTGGGCTCCGAATGTCAATTCTCCGCTACTGGATACAATTGTGGTTACACACAAGCAACTGTTCAGCATCGAACCGAAAGTCCTGGCGATCCACGCAGGACTCGAATGCGGCTTGTTCCTAACCAAGTATCCCGACCATTCACCCAAAGAGCGGCTGAGCATTTCGTCCACTGCCAAAACATGGAAGTGGCTCAAAGCGACTCTCGCTGCACTGTAAACGTGGCTAAATAGGACAAAACGAAATAAATTTTTCATTTTTTTGCTAAAATATTTGCAAATATCGGAAAATTTATGTACTTTTGCAGCCGCTTTGTTTGAAAAGCATTGAAATGTGGCGAAGTTGTTATTTCCACAATACTGCTTTAGCCATGATTGTTTAACCGCCGTTTACCAGACATAAATGAACAAATGGTAAATGACAAAATGAAAAAATGTCTATGTATTTGACATCAGAGAAAAAAGCAGAGCTTTTTGCCAAGTTTGGCAAGAACGCACAGGACACTGGTTCGACCGAAGGTCAGATCGCACTGTTCACTTTCCGTATCAACCACCTCACCGAGCACCTGAAGCTGAACCGCAAGGACTTTGGCACAGAGCGCGCACTGACCAACCTCGTTGGTAAGCGTCGTCGTTTGCTCGACTACCTGAAGGCGAAAGACATCGAGAAGTACCGTGCACTTATCAAGGAACTCGGTATCCGTAAGTAATCCTTACTCTGCTAAACGAAATAGGAGCGACGAGAGTCACTCCTATTTTTGTTGCTACAATTGATCATTCTCTACTAAAGTAATAATCCGCTCAATGATGCGGTCTTTGTCGTTGGCGTCGTACTCTTCCTTCAGGTCGTTCTTGAATAACTTGGCTATGAACTGCCAGAAGTCTGCGACAAACTTGCTCTTGAACGTCTTGATCAGTTCGTACGACGTGCGGTTACTCTCCCTGTCAAGCAGCAGCATCAGCATCCTTCCCTGCGAGGCAGTCATGTTCCGAAAATCCTTTTCGTACTCGCGGAATAGTTCGCGTTCGCGCTTGTTCCACCATCGGCGCCGCTCTTTCGGGCTCATCTTTGCCAATGTATCTTCCGCCTCTATGATGGCTTGGTTGATGCGCTTGGCGTAAGGTAGCGTCTTCTTTACATCGCGCACCGTGCGCCAGTAGAATCGCTCTTGCTGCTTGTTCTTGAATTTCAGCGGCGCGTAGCAATATACATCATGAAGTATGGCGTAGTATAGTGTATCGTTTTCCTGTTCTGCCGGCAACGTATTTGTCTGCAAACTCACGTTGGCACACATCGGACTGACTGCTATCAGGCAGCATGCAACAACGATATGTACGGCTTTCAGACGCATATATTTTATTCTACAGATTGCAAAAAGCAAGAATTATGCCACTCATGCACATTTTTCGGGGAAAATAATTGTTTTTCTGCAAAAATTATCGTACTTTTGCATCCGCTTTCGGAGGGCGCCGAACGCGACGGGATGTGGCGCAGTCCGGTAGCGCAACGGTCTGGGGGACCGGAGGTCGCAAGTTCGAATCTTGTCATCCCGACAAAAAGAAGGAATAGTCACTTGGTTATCAGGTGGCTATTCTTTTTTTCGTCTGTATTTTCGTCTGTATTATCCATTACGATAATTGATTTGTTATCATTTGTTATCATTCACCAACGGATTTCTTCTATGAGCAATAATACAGGTAAGTAACCATTCCCCACCTATTAACAAATAGGGTTCGCAGGGACACTAAAATTAGGATAATTGACTGTAATTGTTGCTATTAAGATTGATTATTTTTTCAACAAATAATCTAAAATACATTTGTTATCTTTCAAACGAATAATTCTGTTTAATGTATTTACAAAAATCGGCTCTAATAAATCTTCAAAAGGATAGTAGTATAATTCATTTATGTCAACGCCACACATGTCAAGTGCTTTTTGCAATTGCTTGTAATTAGAAAATCTAACTTCTAATCTATAGAATTTCTTTCCCATCTGTAGATTTTCCTTTATATACTCTTTCCCACTTTTCTCTATCTCTTCTCTTTTGTCGTAACCAACTAACTCAATTTCATTGCCCTGCACTGAGAACGATTTGACGCGTCGAATATTTTTGAGTGAGCCTGTAGAGTAATGAATTAATTTGTCAATCGTTGCATACCTATCCTTGATTGCCTTATTATTTATGATGATTGTAAGGTTCTCATCTTTTAACATTTGATAGAACTTATTTATGATGTTCCTATTTGTATCAAAGCATACATCAAGTTTACTGATCCGACAATATGACATGTGAAGAGCCTGTTCTATATATGACAATCCTGCAACACATGTATATAAAATTTTGTTATCTACAGCAAGATATATGTATGGACGATTTGGATTTGGAGAGTCAAAATATAGTTGTCCCACATATTCGTCTGAGCAATAAACAGCAAAATTATTATGATAGGTTGTGTTCTCTGTTCTTACAACGCGAACGTCATCGTCCTTGCCGAATACACACTCAGTCTTAATCTTAGAAAAATACTCTCTCATTTCCACTGTGCATGTATAAGTAACCTCTAATCTGTCAATGTTAAATTTGTATTTTGTCTCCATTCTTAATGTTATTTTGTTGCGTTATTTACCTTTTTATCCTCATTACTATCCCCTATGGTGTTAGTCACCACTGTAAACTGTCTGAAAAATTATTCTAAAGAGGTAGTTAGTATAAGTCCCCATTGCTGCTTGCAAATTATTTCCCCAAAAAATCCATGACATCTGATAAGTAGTTAGTATGCCTATTATAAATATACAAATAATTTCAAAAAGAGCAATCAAATACTAATTATATAAGTATTTATATATAAATAAAGTTAGTTATGAGTAGAATATATCAACCTTTATCTGATGCACATAAAGAGAAAATATCTCAGTCAATGCAAGCTTACCATAACCGCAAATCAACAAGCGATGCGATGCGCACAAGAAAAAAGCAATCCGATGCGATGTCGGAATATTGGAGTATGAAGCGATATTTGAGGGGATAAATGTCTTCATATGACGGGACACATGTTCATGTTTCTTGTTTTTTGTAGAGTAACTTCAATATAAACGACTGAATGTTATTCATTTGCCACATACCAACTCCTTTCGTTTTCTTGTTTTTTTACTCTTTATTTTGGCGATATTGTTGTTGCTTTTGAAAATTTTCCTGATACAAATCAGCCAATGAAAAATGACACTAACTACTTCCTTTCTGTTAAAACACAAAAATCATACCAAGTTATCTGTATTTAGGTAGATAAGCAAAGAATGACAAACAAACAAGAGGGTTAGCCATGATAGTATTAAGCAAACCCTCTTTGTTTCAGAGGAATAATATAGTTAATCAATTACATTATTCAAAATAGGTTAATGGGAATATGTTCTATAAATATACATCCCCATCGGTGCAATGAATCACAGATATAGAGGATGGGTTGCCAAATACATACGCACTTTTTTCTATATTGTTCCATTCTTCCATGGTTCCGAGGTAGTGCACGTCTTGAAGTTTGAGACAATAATTAAACGCATAATATCCAATGTAAGTTACAGAACGGGGAATTGATAATTCTGTCATTTGACAATTTTCAAACGCTGTGCATCCTATCTTTGTAAGAGTTGACGGTAAGTCTATTGATGTTATTCCATTGCCATTTTCTGCGGTAGCTTTATTATTCCTGAAAGGGTAACTAAAAGTAAACGTTGTTCCGATCTCGGTAACACCTTCATGGAAACTGAGGCTGATATCACAATTCCCCCTGAAAAACTCCGTCAGGGCTACATTTCCAAACGTGGTTATTGTGCAATTATCTGAATTGTCAAACAAAGAAGAAATATCTCCATAGCCCTTCGCAAAACCATTGGCGACCTCTATATAGTGGTAGAGGTTATCCAATATGGCATAGTACGGTTTATTACCTTTCACGTAGATTTTTTGTCCCTTATTTAGAGATACTACGTTAGTGCAGTTCCACTCATTCCAATCTGTTGCATTGTAGGAATACCATAGAGATCCTGTTATAGTTGAACAATCGTAATCGCCTGGCACAGAATAGATTCCACCCGTTCCAACTACAAAATTGTACAGAATCTCCGTGTTATCTTCCGTTGCTTCTAAGGTAAAGCCTTTCCATTGATTATTCGCATAGAAAGTTATGCTATCAATCTGGGCAACTTCCCGCTCAAAGACAATTTCATCACCCATCCACACGCGCATTTTTGACTGCGCAAATATGCCGACTGCAAATAATACAGACGCGGCAAAAAGAAGAAACTTTTTCATATCATTAATCGTTTAATGTTTAATTATCTTAACTATCTCTGCCCCTATTTGAAGCAGATATGTACCTTGTTGCAGATTCGCCACATTGATTTCCGTATTCAACCCATCTGTTAGAACAGACGTTAATATCTGCCCTTGCATGTTATATACACGAATCGTTTGCCCCTGTGGCGCACCATCAATAACTAATATGTCTTGTGTTGGATTTGGATATATTCGAACATTTGTCGGATGTGCATTATCTACTGATGTAGAGCCATCAGATATCATGCGGAATAAAATTTTTCCGATATTGTTTGTCGGCGTATTTCCTAATTCTTCCCCTGTGTTACTATACAGAAACATGATCTCATTCTCGAATCGGATAGAGCCAATTCGCTCTATGGCATACTGCACATCATTCCCTGTTAATTGCTCAATTACTAAGCCATCTGTTACTTTTTCTTCCGACCTGCCCTGAATTGGATGCAAGGCGCAAAACGTTAGCAAGACCATTGCTAATGATACAATTTTTGTCTTCATAAGCCGATTTATTATTCGCCTACTCTTTATCGGATTTTCGGCATACTCCGTATATATTGCAGTTTACAGACACAAAAAACGCGAATAACAGATTGTCATCCTAAAAGTGTGGCTGTAGGAAACGCCATGTGGTTGGATAGCAATGTTACTCGCGCCGTGTAATATCCGCCAACACACTACGGGATATTATAATATCCTATAGTGCGGGCGAGTGTACACTCGTGAGCATTTACTGCTTGTTATGAACCACAGAGAAACTTCCTACATTTCACTTTCCATGTACAAACGCGCAAACGCCTATTATGTCAAATAATGTTTTCTACAAATGAAAACTCGTGCAAAGTTACGAAAAAAAAATCAATATAACAAATTTATTGCAGAAAAAATGTTTTTTATTGTGCTATTTTCGACTGTGTGCTACTTTTATGGCTAAAATTGTGTTATAGCACACATTGATCTTGTGACGGCTAAATTTTTTATATTAAACTATTACACTACTTAGAATTATTGTCTTCTTTCGCGTTTTTTCCATACAATATACCCTTTATAATTCTAAGATTTGAATTTTTCGGCGGCGTGAAGATTAGCGGTTTGCCATCTTCGCTTAATCTCCCCATCATATTAAGCAATGTTCCTTTCGCTGCGCCTATTTGTTCAGCCGTGTACTTGGTATATATAGCGGATGGAGCAGTAAAGAACTCATACCGCTCGGGGTTGTTTTCTCCCTTATCCAGCCATATTAGTGTGTAAATTGTACCTCTATTCTTCATAATTACTCTTTTTTTCTGCAAAGGTACAATAAAAAAATGAAACTAGCAAATTTTTTGTATAAAATAATCACCCAAAAGTGATTATTGTTAAAAAATAAACATTGAGATCGCAAAAATTGTAAATAATGAGTATTTTTCAAAAATAATCATTTAAAAATTTGCATTTTTCAAAAAAAAGCTGTATCTTTGCATAGAAATTAAAAAACAAAGATATGAAAGCAATTCTTGGACAATACAAATTCAGAAGATTCCGTAACGTATGGGCAATCACACAAGTTAACTCAGTTAGCGAGAGTGGAAATTCGTGGTCGGAGAATATATTGCGCGATGAGATATTCGGCTTCGCAAAGGATGCAATGGCTCGTATGTACACTTTGAATGGATGGGGAACGCCGAAATGCTATCCTAAGTGGATGCTCGATGAAGCAGCAAGATATCGCAGAATTGCATAAACAATGAATATTAATCAACTAATATAGAAAGGAAACAATTATGATAACGCTCGCAACAATTAACGACAAAGGCATCAACACAATGGTAGTGAACAACATGACTGCAACCCGTATGGCTGTAATCAACAAGCGCACCTCCGATGGTCTAATGGCTGTAGGTAAGGCAATGATGATTGATTTATGGAAAGAGAAAGCAAAGAATGGTGAGGTCGTATTTGCGTTCACCAAGCGCGATGGTTCAACAAGAATTGCGCGCGGCACTATCAAGTTCGCAGGTTCTATGGTTAATGGACGCGGAGAAAGCCGAGAGAATTACGCAACCTGTGCATGGATGGATTTAGAAGATAACATGAAGTGGAAATCGTTTAGATGGGAATCGCTTCTTTGGGTAGCATAAGTATAACAAAGGGGCTGAGGTCATAAAAAGCCTCAGCCCCACAAAAACAAACATATTGTTTATAATTATGAATGTAGTGTTATTTTGCAGAGTAAGTTCGACAAATAATCGGCAAGATTATCATCGTCAAATAAATGAATTGACTGAGTTCTGTAACCGTCAGGGGTGGCATATTGCCAAGATATTTGCAAATAAAGTGAGCGGTGCCAAGAAGAACGAGGAACGCCCTGAAATTCAGGAAATGATTTCTTACGTGCGCGCGCACAATATAGATAAGGTGTGCGTTCTTGAGATTTCAAGACTTGGCAGAAACACATTAGAAGCTTTAAAGGTTATTCAATTGCTTAATGAAGAAGGCATCAGTCTGTATATCAAGAACTATAATTTGGAAACACTCGATGAACAGAAAAGAGTGAGTGCGGTGGCAAGTCTCATCTGTACAATTTTGTTAGAAATAAGCTCACTAGAGAGACTTACCATAGTAGAGAGAATGACATCAGGGCGTAAACAATACATAGCCAAATGCCGTGCAGAAGGGAAAAAGATGGGGCGTCCAGAAGCATACCGAAAAAGCGATGATGCGTATAGAGAGCAATATGCAAAGGATATATCACTCCTAAAAAAAGGAATAAGCCTGCGCAATATCAATGCCATCACAGGAACATCCATTATGACATTGCGGAAACTGAAAACCAAATTTGTCGCATAGATGAAAGTGTATTTTGGGGGGGGATTATGTGATTTTTTTTCTCCAAAATTTGTATATGTCAAGAATTTTTCGTATCTTTGTAATGAACATTTGAAATAGACATTAAAATTTAAAGGGTCACATCTATTATTTAACGCTAAAAAGTGGGGTCACACGATAAACGATTATCAATGATTCATGAAGAATAAGAAAGAGTGGGTGGATATTCAAAACTCCCAAAACATCATATACCATGAAGGTAACATCTGTTATAGGAATACGTACAAAGGCAAAGTATTTAGATATAGAATCTATAAAATAGATACATTGCATCTAAACAAAAAAACATGGAGTTTACTTAAAGATGATGAGAAGTACGATGTACAACAAACGGTAAAGTCCATTGACAAGAAAATACTCGAAATTCATTCTGCATTTAACGCACTTTCGCAAAACATAGGGGATAGGGAAACGATAAAAAAGAAAGATATAGATGAATATATTTCAATGAAATCCACAAGTATGAAACCTAAGGCAAATTACGGTTTAGTTACCGAGTTTGAACAGTGGATTAAAGAATATAACGAAAAGAAGCGTCAAGAACTGAAAAATAGAGGGCAAAACGCTCCGTCAGGAACATTGCCAGGTACAAAGGATTTTGTTTCTTGTCTAAATCTATTAAGAGATTTTGAATATGATAATTTCATATCAACCCCCATTAAATTGAAAGATGTTAATACGGCATTTATAAACGACCTCATTGAATACTGTTATGATGAGCGCGTGTCAGACGAGAAACATACATATAACACAAGAGGAAACTTGGTCAACAAAACATTGCAAAAACGATTGGATTCTTTATTCCAATTTTTAAATGACATAACAGAGGGCAATTTGCCATATGAAATAAAGAAACCTCATTTAGATGTTATTGACCGACAAATCATTCGTTTAGATACTCAGGAGTTAAAGCAGTTGCAAGCCTTGAAATTAAACGATCCACATGATGAGAAAATCAGAGATTACTTTCTTTTCCTTTGCTATACAGGGTTACGATTCGCTGATTTTTACAAACTCGATTCAACGTTCTTTGACATAAAAGAGAATATTCTCAAATTAAAAAGTAATAAGACTTTTTCTGATTGTCAGATATATCTCTGCTCTATGGCGCTAAATATTGCCAACAAGTATAAATGGCATTTTCATGACTATACAAACCAAGCATTAAATCGTGCGCTTCACACTCTTTTTGAGGATTATGATTTGTTTGGCGAGTTGATAACGATGGAATATATGCAGAGTGGGCGGAAAACGTACACGAAAAAGAAACGTGACTTAATAACATGCCATTCTGCTCGGCGTACATTTATCTCACGCTTGATTGAACAAGGAGCAGATATTTATGATGTTATGTCTATGACGGGGCATAAAAAAGTGGAAACGCTTAAATTCTATATAGATAAATTCGGATTAGAGAGAAAGAAAAGATTGATTGGAATGATAAACGACTTACAAGTACAATGAAAACAGAAAGACAAAAATTAGAACACGAGTTCAATATATTCAAACTCGGACTTGCACGAATAGGAAAAGAAATAACTATTGATGATTTTATCAGAAAAAAAGAGAAAAAATCAATTTTCATTAAGGCACTCAACGAATTAATGAAAGAAGACAGCCTAGACATCTCAAGACTGCTATATACATCATCTGATGAAAACTTTTTCGTCAATGTAGATACAAATGAAGATATTAAGAAATTAGAATCAATTATTTGTTGGTTTGACAAAAATTTGCAGGATAGAAAAATATCATTAAGAGTAAATGCAGTTGCAACGATAGCAAAAGAACGTGGCGCGGCTGAGGCTGTAGCAAAGTTTAGAAGCAGAAAAGAATATAAAGTGGCAGAGTTCGCAGATATAGTAAAGAGGCATCCAAACACAATCCGTAGTGACTTCAAAAAAGGGGAAATAGAAGGTCGCCAAGACACAAAAGGTATTTGGATATATGCGAGTGCTCTTGCTCACTATGGAATAACCAATGACAAATAGAAATTCGTCTGTGTTTTCGTCTGTATTATGGATGGTATTATCAAATGCAAATAATTACAACCCTTAACAACAAAGTGCGCAAACACAAGAATATCTGTGCGTAAACAAGATTTCGAATGTGACCATTTGTTAGGTGTTATGACCATTTGTTACCAACTCTTAATCTTGTCATCCCGACAAAAACAGCAGAGTTCATCGCTCTGCTGTTTTTTCGTTCCGGGTTCATGCAATCCCTTTCACCCCTTCATCCGCATTATAACGACCACTCAAAACCATCCTTGGTATCCTTGATCTTGAACCCGAGCTCAGTCAGCGAGTTGCGGATGCGGTCAGATGTCCCCCAGTCTTTGTTGCGCTTGGCATCCAGACGGATGTTCAGTAGCAGGTCAATAGCACCATTGTAAGCTGATTGCTGATTGCTGATTGCTGATTGCTGATTGCCGGCAAGTTGCAGACCAAGTATATCGATTGCATACAATTGCCAAACATCGCGCAGTTCTTTCAGATCCGCTTCGCTAATCGTGGCTTTCCCGTCAGCAACGCTGTTAATCGCCTTCGTCGAATCAAACAGGTTCGATATAACAATCGGCGTATTCAGATCGTCGTCCATTGCCTCGGCGCAATGTTGCCTCAACTCTGCTACAAGGCTATGCACCTCATCCGTTGACGTAGCAGCTGCGGTGATCTTTTGCAGACGTGCGTACGCCTCAGTCATCCTTTGGAAACCTTTTTCGGCCGCTTCCAGTGCCTCAGACGAGAAATCCACCGTCGAGCGGTAGTGTGCCATCAATATAAAGAATCGGATGGTCATCGGGCTGAATGCCTTCGTCAGCAATGGATGATCGCCTGCAAAGAACTGCCTGAGGGTGATGAAGTTATTGTAACTCTTACCCATTTTCTTACCCGCAATGGTGATCATGTTGTTGTGCAGCCAGTAATGTACGGTTTCGTGCCCGAGTGCTGCGCAACTCTGAGCGATTTCTGCCTCGTGGTGCGGGAACATAAGATCCATACCACCTCCGTGGATGTCAAACTCCTCGCCCAGGTACTTCGTTCCCATAGCCGAGCACTCCATGTGCCAGCCCGGGAATCCTTCGCTCTTAAGTACCTTCTGCTCGCCATCCTCCGTATAGCGGAACTCTGCAGGCCCGCAGCTTTCTTCCACAATGCGAAATCGTAGCTGTGTTTCTTCTCCTCCTGCCCGTCGAGTTCACGCGTGTCGGTAACTATATCATTGAGGTTACGTCCCGAGAGTTTGCCATAGGGATAATCCTTCGCATAGCGCTCTACATCCATATACACGCTCCCGTTCGACACATAGGCGTACCCTTTGTCGAGAATCGCTTGCACGAAGGCAATCTGCTCGATGATATGCCCCGAAGCGTGCGGCTCGATGGACGGCGGCAGTACGTTCAGTGCTTCCATATCATGATGGTAGCGGTTGGTGAAGAACTGTACAACCTCCATCGGTTCGAGTTGCTCCAGACGCGCTTTCTTGGCTATCTTGTCCTCGCCCGCATCGGCATCGTGCTCCAGGTGTCCTACATCCGTGATATTACGCACGTAGCGCACCTTATAGCCGAGGCTTGTCAGATAGCGGAACAATATATCAAACGTGATAGCCGGACGCGCATGACCCAGATGGGCATCGCCATATACGGTCGGTCCACACACATACATACCAACATGCCCCGGATGAAGGGGCTTAAATGTCTCTTTGAAACGAGTTAACGAATTGTAAATCTCAAGCATATTCGTAAATGTTTTAGGTATTATCGAATCTTTGTATTATTCATTCCTGAACCCATAGCCGTTTGTGAACCCTCCGGCTGAAAGGATCTGCGGCGTAAACGGCCAGAGGTATATAGGCGCTCGTGTATAGTCATAGTCGTAGAAGAGGTACGTGTAGTACTCCTCTTCGTACGCCACGATGTCTGCACCCCACGCTTGGGCTACATAGCCATCCGCCAGCAAGTCGCTGATCTGCTGGGCATCAAGCGGACTGAACAATCCCCTGATAGCCAGGTTGGTCTCAGTACCGTCAGCGTACTTACAACCGTATTTCTCCCAATTGTCATTCTGTCCGCGCCAACCCGGATAGAGAACAGGATCGTCCTCCTGTCCGTCCGGGCATTGGGTTGTCAGTCGGTAGCCTTTCGTAAGCCGTGCATCTACCGGCTTGGTGTAGATAAAGTTGCTGATGGTATTCCCGTTCGCAAAGGTGTAGACCCCCTCGGCTTTCAGCCCGTCAATCATTGCCCGCGTGAGCTGCTTGATGTATTTGACCTTAACAGGCAACAGACCTGTACGAATGAGTGTAAACCGTCTGTCGCCCTCACCGGCGAACTCAAACCCACGCTCTTGGATAATGGCATTGAGCAGCGACCCTTCTTGTGCAATGAACGCATCTGTTTTTGCCTTTGCTGCACTGCCGAACGCACGGTTGCGAATCTTATCCAGATATGTGCGAGCCTCGGCATTGTCGCCAAGAGCCGCACACGCCTCAGCGTAGCCGAGATACATCTCCGACAAACGCATATAAGGTCCATTGATACCCGATACACGCTGCGCCATTACCCACGGATTGCTCTGGCGGTTTTCGTCCCATTTATTGAGAGATAATCCGCCTCCTATTGCCTTGGAGTTAGGCACGAAGGGGATGAGCACCTCGCAGCCTGCTCCATCCGAACCCGTTACAGAAACTGCCACGTCACGGCGTTTGTCCTGAGGATCAAATACGCCATAATAGAACGCAGGATTGATTCGTCCCTGCCCGTATGCCTTGCACGGAAAAGCATTCTTCGACCCTCCGTTGGACGGTCGTCCGAACGAATACGGACGCGCATCATGGACTATACCCTGTTGCATCGGGTACTCATAGATCGATTCGTCGGCATACGCCCCGTCACCGTCCATCATCTGCTGGAAGAAATACTGATAGGGGTTGTTGTAGCAACGTCCGTTCGCTTCACTTGTGCGAGGATCGGTATCGTGGAATACGGCACTTCCGCTGTGCTCGTCAAAGGCTTTGCGGAAATACGTCCTTGCCAGCGCATAGAACCGCTGCCAGTCAATTCGACGCGCATAAACGGCATCATTATTCTCCGTACCTAACTGTTCGTACGAGATCGGATTACCGCTTAGGTCTACGCGCTCCATATCGTTACGGCGCGTCTGATAGCCGCCGGCTTCCAGTGCCATACGACCAATCAGACCGTCAACGTACGTCTGCGAAAAACGACTTTTGACTCGAACGGGTTGCATGATAGGCTCAACACGTTGCAGCTCTTGCAGACACTTCTCATAGATCCAGTCGCGCCCTGTCAACCCTTGGGCAACATCGCCGATATGTGTAGTATAGGGCACATCGCCGAAGTTCTTGATGAGTTCTCTGTATGCCGTAGCGCGCATCGCTACCGCCTCGCCGTACAACTGCCCCATCTCGGATGGTTCACCGCTGATGACAGACTCGTAATCCTCACGCGCTTCGACAGACTCCGTAACCGCATTGCTGACCGCAATAAGCTTATACAGCCCCGCATATACATCATTCTCCTTAAGATACGACAACAATCCATACTGACCGGTGTAACTGCCGTTCTGATAGAGGCATTCCGGCCAATGCCTGCCGGGCTGGTTGGCAAAGGCTTCGGGATGTCGCGTGATATCCGAACCCGGCACATCGGCTGCGTACCACAATCCGTCGCCAAACAGGCGGTTTTGCGCATAGTCACGCCACGTCTCGTATAGTCCGTTCAGCGCCATGCGGATATTGGCTTCGGAGGACACAACGTAATCACCGTCCATCGTAGAGGCGGAACGAGTCTCCAAAAAATCTTTGCATGACGGAACGATGCCGACAAGCATGATGATATATGCCGTAAATAATCCTCTCTTCATATGCCTTAAAAGAACGACAGATTAAGTCCGAACGTAAATGTGCGTGCCTTGGGGTATGCCTGATAATCGTACGCAGGAGTGGGGAATCCTCCAGTGGTGGGCGTGGTGTTCACATCCGGATCCAGACCGCTGTAACCGCTCAGACAAAACAAGTTGCCGCCTGTGAAATAGATGCGCAGTTTGCTGATTTTCGCTTTCTGCATCCACTTATCGGGGAAGGTATAACCCAGTGTGAGAGTATTCAGGCGCAGGTACGAGGCATCTTCAATAAAATCCGACGATACGATGCCGTATTCCGAATACGGTAAACCGTATCGCGCATTGGCGTTCAGCGAGCGAAGTCCATCAGGATCGGTTACGGCTACAAGTTCACCGGACGCATTGACATCGTACATCTTCCATGCATCTGCTATGAACGACAGACGGTTGGCGCCCAAAGATTTATCCTTATTACCCATCATCGAAAACATCGCATTGGCATTATATACATTGCCGCCGATCTGGTAAATAAAACCCGCCGCGAAATCCAATCCCTTCCATGTCAGCGTGAGGTTGAATCCTCCTGTATGCTCCGGCATTGTGTGACCGATAATGGTAGCGTCCTCTTCGTTGACTACCCCGTCCCCGTTCACGTCTTTGAACTTCATCATGCCGGGGAAGGCGTTCTGCGCCTTGTTCTTAAAATGATTGCCGGTTGAGTAATTCGTTATATCCACCATATCCGGTATTCCCGTTCGTAACTGCCACACGCCTGTGGTGTTATATACATCCATGTCGAAATCATCCACGGTGTAGAACCCTTCGCTCACGAATCCGCATATCGAACCGATAGGCTGACCGCTGCGAATCACGTAGTCGTAATAGGGTTTGCTCATCGAAGAGCCCCATTGGGTATGCGTGTCGGCAATCACGTTCGGGGCAAGTTGGTCAATGGCATTCTTGTTGTAGTTGTAGGTGATATTCAGCCCCACACAAAGATCCTTCGACCGGTATAAATCGGCATGCAGCGACAATTCGACACCCTTGTTAGACGTTTGACCGATATTCTGGTACTGATAGCTGTAGCCCGTCGTAGCATCCACTGGTACGCGCATCAGAATATCTTTGGTGGTATTCCAATATCCTTCGAAAGCACCGCGCAAACGACCGTTCATAAACCCGAAATCCAGACCTATATTCCGACTGATGGTTTTCTCCCATTTAAGGTCGCTGTTTCCCATCAGCTCTGCAGGTGTGTATATATTCGTCGGAGTACCGTCAATGGTGATGGTTGTACTCGTCCATAGTCCGTCCTGCCATAGCGAGGCATCTATATTATCCGAACCTGACATACCCCACGACAAACGCAACTTGAGATTATCCAGCCAGCCGGCAGCACCATGCATAAACGGCTCCTCTGATATCCGCCACGCTGCTGCTACTGCCGGGAAATAGCCCCAATGATGCTTGGGTGCGAACTTCGAACTGCCGTCCGCACGGAAAGTGACGGAAAAAAGGTACCGATCCAGCAAATCATAGTTGATCCGTCCGAACCACGATAGGGTGCGTGTCGGTACACCTACCACATTGCCAAAATCGTCTTTGCCCAACGAGGCATCCGTCTGCGACAAACGCGCCATAGCCAAATCCAAATCATAGGATGACGGATACCCCGACCCATAGATATGACTTGTGGACAAGTTGCCGGATAGTAATTCATTGCCTGCAAGCAACGACAACCGGTGTGCATCGCCTAAACCCTGCACCTGATAGCTGATTGTGGTCGTCCAGCGGAGATTGGAGCCTTTGCCCTGCGTGAGGCGGGCTGTCGTATAGCCGGTAAAGTGTCCTTCGTCCCAATAATTGGTTTCGTTCCAGTAATGCCCCAGCGATAGTTCTGTCTTGGCGGTTAAGCCTTTGAGCGGCGTCCATGTCAGACCGATCGTACCCGTCAGACGGATGCGTTTGACGACATTCTGGTAGTTGCTCAGCACCGCTGTCGGGCTGTTGGAGACCTCCATATAGGTGTCACCGTTACCGAAATAGGCTGTATTGTCTTCACCGAAAGGAGTATCTATAGGGCGGAACAAATACGCGGAGGTTGCCAGCTCATACATTTTTTTCACACCCTTGTACTCGCGCTGCGTATAACGCAGATCAACATCGAATTGCAGACTCTCCAGAATCTTCTGGTTCACCTTCACGTTGGCATTCCAACGGGTAAATCCCGTATTACGCAGCAAGCCTCCGTCCGTAGCATAGTTGAATGAAGCATAGTATTTTGTCCACGATGTTCCGCCGCTAAGAGTTACGTCATGATTCCAACTGCCCGCATTGCCCACTATCTCATCCACGTAATCATGCACCTCTACATTCCGATAATCCTCTATATGATTGCCATATGCACTACCCAAACCGAAATACTTGGCAACATTATTGCCGTAAGAATCACCATACGCCTGCGCGTACGCCCACGTGTACCTAACATAATCGTACGCGTTCAGGGTCTGCAGTTTGCGCGCATTCGTCTTCAACTGGTAGTACATGTTGTAGCCGATCTTCACTTTCTGCTTCCCGTCGGAAGTTTTGGTGGTAATCAGAATGATACCGTTTGCTCCGCGGGCACCGTAGATAGCCGTAGATGCCGCATCCTTAAGCACGTCAATACTTGCTACGTTATCTGCCGGAATGTCGCTTATATCACTTACCGTCACTCCGTCCACCACATACAGCGGTTCGTTTGACTGCGTGATTGATCCTCCGCCGCGAATACGTATCGACGGACTTCCGTCGGGACGACCGTCCTGAGAGGTCACACATACGCCAGCTATCTGTCCTTGGAGCGCTTGCGTCACATCTGTTACAGGTACTGCTGCAAGTTCATCACCGCGAACGGAAGAAACAGATCCTGTCAAATCCTTACGACTCATTGTGCCGTAACCGATCACAACCACATCATCCAACTTGGTCACGTCTTCCTCCATAGTGATGGTCATGTTCTCACTCGCTACGGCGGATACGGAGCGGAACCCCATGTAGGTGAAGGTCAGTTTGGTATTCTCTGCCACCTCAATGCGGAAATTACCGTCCGGATCACTACAAACACCCTGTCCGTCTCCCCATGTGATATTCACACCAACAAGCGTCTCTCCTCCTGAGTCTTTAACAACTCCGGAGAAGAGCGCCTGGGCAAAACACGTCACCCCAAGTGCATGAAACAAGAGAACTGACATCCACTTGAGAGGTCGCATAAGGATTATAATAAAGTCTTGGGATCGAGGTTATTACGTTCGATGTCTTTGAAATAGTTGAAGGTTCCTACTTTGAGCTCCTCGCATGCAGCCTCATCGCACACGATAATGCCGTGTTGATGCATCTGCAGCATCGATACCGTCCACATATGTCCGATCGGCTCCTCAACAGCGTGCTGGAGTGCACGGGCTTTGTTGTGTCCGTTCACCATGATCAGTACCTCTTTGGCGTCCATAACAGTACCTACACCTACCGTCAGAGCAGTCTTCGGAACCAGGTTCACGTCGTTGTTGAAGAAACGGCTGTTGGCGATGATTGTGTCGGTGGTCAGCTCTTTCTTGCGTGTACGCGAAGTCAGTGACGAACCCGGCTCGTTGAAGGCAATGTGACCATCGGGGCCAATGCCGCCCAAGAACAGATGAATACCACCGTAGTTCTTGATCTTTGCCTCATAGCGTGCGCACTCGGCCTCGAGGTCGGCTGCGTTGCCGTTCAGGATGTTCACGTTCTCTTTGCGGATGTCGATGTGCGAGAAGAAGTTGTTCCACATAAAGCTGTGGTAGCTTTCGGGATGCTCTTCGGGCAGACCTACATACTCATCCATATTGAACGTTACCACGTTGCGGAAGGATACCTTGCCGGCTTTGTTCAGTTCAATCAGTTTGCGGTACATACCCAGTGGCGATGAACCCGTAGGCAAGCCGAGCACGAAAGGATTGCTCTCCTTCGGCCCAAATTCATTTATGCGTTTGGCAACATAGTTTGCTGCCCACTCCGACATCAAGTCGTAGTTCTTTTCAATAATAAGTCTCATAGTATTTTCTTTTAATCCATTTTCTTCATAACGATCGCACTACGTGCCGGCAAGTAGAGCTTGAGCCAGCCTTTTTTGTCCTTGGCGTATTCGCGATCGGGCATTGTGAAGTGATCCACACTGTCGTCCGTCTGCTCAAAGCCTGCAAACTGCGGGTCGTCGGTATTCAGTACCACATGGTACTTGCCTTCCGGAGCAAGGAATCCGTAGTCGGGGAACGACTTCGTTCCGTTCCAGTTGAATACGAACACGTAATCGCCACGCATATATGCCACTACCTGGTCGCCCTCACGATCCCACAGGTTGATGATCGGCGTTTCGGGAGTGATACCCGACTTACGCAGCATCTTTATCATTGCCGCATCAAAGCGGTTGAGGTCGGCGTAGTAGAAGTTCTGGTTGTCAACCAGCGACCACTGACGACGTGCGTACTTGTAACTCCATCCGTTGCCTTGACGCGGGAAGTCTATCCATTCGGGGTGACCGAACTCGTTACCCATGAAGTTCAGGTAACCGCCATTGGTGGTCGATGCGGTGATCAGTCGAATCATCTTGTGCAGCGCTATGCCGCGATCAACCATATATGTCGAGTGCCCGTGCTCAAAGTGCCAGTACATGTCGGAATCCACCAGACGGAAGATGATCGTCTTGTCGCCCACGAGTGCCTGATCATGACTCTCGGCGTAGGAGATAGTCTTCTCGTGCTGACGGCGGTTGGTCATCTCGTACAGGATGTGACCGGCTTTCCAGTCCTCGTCGCGAACCTCTTTGATATACTTGATCCAGAAGTCAGGTATACCCATTGCCAGACGGTAATCAAATCCCATTCCTCCATCGGCAAACGGAGCAGCTATACCCGGCATACCGGACATATCCTCGGCGATGGTGATGGCGTTCTTCTTCACCTCATGAATCAGTTTGTTCGCCAGCGTCAGATAGCAGATAGCATCGCCGTCCTCGTTGCCGTTGAAGTACGAACCGTAGCCGTTGAAGTCTTCGCCGAGTCCGTGACTCAGGTACATCATCGACGTCACACCGTCAAAACGGAATCCGTCGAAGTCGTACTCCTCAAGCCAGTATTTGCAGTTCGACAACAGGAAGTGCATCACCTCGTTCTTACCGTAGTTGAAACACAGGCTGTCCCATGCCGGATGCTCGCGGCGTGCGCCGTCATGGAAGTATTGGTACGGCGTGCCGTCGAAGTTACCCAAACCTTCAAGCTCGTTCTTCACGGCGTGCGAATGTACGATATCCATGATCACGGCTATACCCTTGTCGTGAGCCTCTCTGATGAGTTCCTTCAACTCTTCCGGAGTGCCGAAACGCGACGAAGGAGCGAAGAAGTTCGATACATGGTAGCCGAACGATCCGTAGTACGGGTGCTCCTGGACAGCCATGATCTGTATGCAGTTGTAACCCAGTTTGATTATACGAGGCAACACTTTCTCGCGGAACTCGTTATAGGTGCCCACACGCTCTTCCTCGGTAGCCATACCGATGTGGCACTCGTAGATAAACAGCGGACGGTCTTTCTTCCAACCTTTCGGACCGCGGCGTTTGCCCATGTCAAACTCTTTCTCTGGTGCCCACACTTGTGCCGAGAAGATCTTCGTCTGCTCGTCTTGCACTACGCGACGTGCGTACGACGGAATGCGCTCTCCGTAACCGCCTAACCATTCTACCAGCAACTTGTAGTGCTGACCGTGGCGAATCTGCTCCTCGGTAAAATATCCTTCCCATACACCGTTGCCGACAGGGTAGAGGCGATAGTTCTCGTTTTTCTCCCAGTTGTTGAAGTCACCTTTTACGTAGATGGCTGTGGCATTGGGTGCCCATTCGCGCAGAACCCATCCCGGGTTCAAATGATGCAAACCGAAATATAGGTAACCGTCTGCCCAGGGGGCGAGTTTCTTTTTACCTCCGGTCAGTTCTTTAATCTTGCGTTCGGCATAATCATGACGTGCTTGCAGTGCCTGTTCGTAGGGTTGAAGACCCGGCTCGTTTTGTACAATCTGTAGCATAGTTAAATGAATGGATTTATTCTACTTTAGCTTTAACAATTATCTTTCTGAACGTGGATGAAGCAATGCCTGCGGCATGTGCATCCGTAGGGAAGAATACAGCGAAGTAACCTCTCGGCACGCTGAAACGTGCGGCGGGTTTGTCGCCGTATAACTCTACATCCTTGCCTTCGTCATACTCCTTGATGACGTTCTGGCAATCCTCAAGCGAACTCCAGAGCATGGTCTCTGAAGTGGTCAAAGGAATCTGAATGTCGATGTAATCTTTGTGAGCTTCAAGCTTGCAGTCCTTCTCGTCCTTGGCTGTCTGGTCGCAGATGTTGACGATGAGATCTTGGCCGTCTAACTTGATTTTGCATGCGGGCAGTTCTTCCAGGTCGTTGTCGTTGAAGAACTTCATGAATTGCTGAAAACCGGGTACACAACCGAAGTACCAGTCAGCGTTTTCTAATTTGTCAAGTATCATAGATAGTTTTTTATTTTTCTGCTTTCTGTCGTCGCCAAAAGAGGCTCTACAAGCCTGCACAGCGTCAATTGGGGTCCCCGAAAGCTATCGTAGATAGGTTTTGGGGAGAGCGGAGGCATCGGTCGCTTTAATGAGCGCGGAGCGGTCAGTCTGTGCGACCCGATTGCCGAACGCGTACAAAATTACGAAATATATCGAAATATTGCAAATTTTAGGGGCTATTTGTGCAAAATAACCCCTCTTTGAATTGATAATTGGCAAACGTAGCAATCAAAATGCCGTTAGAGTGTCCGGAACAATCGGCGCCGGTGTGGTCAGCGGCTTGCGTTCCTTCCAAGGCATAACCGGTGGCATCACTTTTTGTGCAAACCGAGACTTCTTCAGGTTCGCACAACTGTTCTCCGTCTTCTTGCCACCGGTGAAATTCAGGTATTGATTCGTGTTGTAGAAGATGCTTCCCGGAGCGTTGTGCGGAGCATACTTTCGGTTGATATCGATCTGCTGAGCCAACTCCTCCGAACCGAAACGGTACGAAGCATGACTGATATATACGTGCGTCTGCCTGCCGTCGCCACGCTGCTTGTCGATCGACGCCACGCTCTCACACCACCAACGGCACAGCGTCTCGTAGTTCTGACGGATCGTCTGCGTTGACCAGTACAGTTGCGGAGCCAGGTAATCGACATAACGCCATTTCACCCACGCCAGCGGGTCGCAGTACAGGTCTGCCCAAGCATCCGTGCCCACGATACCCGTAGGCAACTGCAAACCGAACTGACCTGCCGCGCTGTCGGTCATCGAGTAGATGCCGAACGGCGACATGCCGAACTTCACCCACGGCTTAGTGGCTTGTATCGAGTCATGTATAGTGCGGATCACCTCGTTCACACAGGCTCTGCGCCAGTTGCCTACTGCCATATCGGCAGGCTTGTATTTTCGTTGACTCCTTCGGTCTTCGTTCGTCGTACCGCCGTAAGGGTAAAAGTAGTCATCCATTACCAACCCGTCGATGTCGTAGTTGCGGATGATCTCCATTAACACCTGCAACACGTACATCCGTGCCTCCGGATGACCGGGGTCGATGATCGAGCCTTTGTACTGGTTGGTGTTGTATATCAACAGCCATTCGGGGTGGTAGATGCGCAGCGGATCGGAGTCCTCCGACGCTATGTACGCTTCTATATCCAATATACGCTCGCCTGCATAGCGCTCGTAGCGAAACGGGTTCACCCACGCATGTAACTCCATCCCGCGTTTGTGCGCCTCTTGTATCACAAATGCCAGCGGATCGTACCCGGGATACATACCGCGCACTCCCGTCAGCACCGGACTCCACGGCTCGTACGACGACTCATATAGCGCGTCTGCCGACGGACGAACCTGAAAACATACCGCGTTGATGTTCCCCGCCTGCAACTTATCAAGCAATTCGGTCAATTCCGCTTGCTGTACAGCTATCGCTTCCGGACAAATACTGTCCATAACAGTCTTTGGCCAGTCTATATTCATCAGCGTCGTCAACCACGCCGCACGAAATTCCGCACGCGGCGACTCCGCACGCGGCGACTCCGCACGCGGCGACTCTGCATCCATGCGATGTGCAAACACCACCGCCAATATCAGCAATAATATAATACGTATTCTCTTCATTCCTTTCACCATTAACCATTCACCATTAACCATTCATCCGCTATCCCCCTAGTCTCCTAGTGCCCTAAATGGGGTCCCCGACGCAAACCAAGCCGTAGGCTGTTTGCGGTGGGGAGAGCGCTGAGGCAATAGCGCGCTTTATTGCGCCACGCGCAATCTGTTAGCGCTATTTGCCGAAAGCGCTTGCAAAAATACGAAAAAAAATCCATATTTGCAAATAATTGTACAATAATCGTGCACAAAAGTCCATAATCCGTAACAAATAGCATTTTTTTCTTTCTTTTATGCATATTTTCTTTAGTTCTTCTTTAGTTCTTCTTTAGTTGTTCTTTAGTTCATATTTGGTTGTTCATCATATCACAACCTACTCATTACCTAATGTAACTATAAGAGCCCACTATAATTCGTTTAATTCGCTTTACAACTGATGCATTAACTTTTGCCGCTTTCTCCGCATGTGGCTATAGTTCTGTGCATTACGAGCATGTTTTGACTTTTCGATTTGAACGTGAATGTATTTTT
>CADBAZ010000044.1 GCA_902792835.1 uncultured Bacteroidales bacterium | reverse complement strand
GCACGCAGCACAATCTCCGTTGCTTCGTACTGCGTGAGTTGTTCGGCACGCGACTTCTGCGGAGCAAAACGGATCTCGGCATAACGGAGTCCCTGATCGTAGAGTTCCTCGAGCAACTCGTAGGTACACAGATACAACGCTTCGCGTATATGCAGCAGCGAGCAGGGGAACTTGAAGCGCTCGAGATAGTCAATCAGGCTGGTGCAGCCGGCAATGACCGACATGCGGCGCTGCAGCTCCTCGGGCGACGAGGGGATAGCAATACCTTGCATACCCGCGAGCTTGCGGGCAGTCTTCATAGAAATAGAGCCGTCAATATGCAGATGGAGATCAATCCATGCGGGGTAAGAATTTATGCTATTCATGGTACATTCTGTGATTTGGCTTGCAAAATTACAAAAAAATAACTATATTTGCAAATTTTTTGTAAAATAATTTGGAAGTTTGCAAAAAAAATACTATCTTTGTCCGCTTTTTCGAGAAAAAAGCACGACCATTCCGGTGAAACCGATGCAACCGGCTTCACCAATTACTAACCTCGGGCAGGCGATTCGAGTAATCGTAGCCCATAAACAAACAAACAAATGGCAACAAAAATTCGTTTGGCACGTCATGGTCACAAGGACTATGCATACTACCACATCGTAGTAGCCGACAGTCGTTCACCGCGTGACGGCAAAATCATCGAGCGTATTGGCTCGTACAACCCTAACACCAACCCCTTGACGATCGATCTGAACTTCGAGCGTGCATTGTACTGGGTAAACGTAGGTGCTCAACCTACCGACACCGTACGCAACCTGCTTTCGGGCGAGGGCGTACTGCTGATGAAGCACTTGCAGGGTGGTGTAAAGAAAGGCGCATTCAGCGAGGCTGAGGCTCAGAAGCGTTTCGACGCATGGAAGGCTCAGAAGGATGCCAAGTTCGGCAAGATCAGCCGCGAGGAGGCAAGCAAGAAAGCCGCTACTGAGAAAGAGCGTCTGGCTCAAGAGGTTGAGGCTAACAAAGCCAAAGCCGCTGCCGTTGCAAAGAAACGTCAGGAGGCCGCTGAGGCACTTGCCGCTGCTGCCGTTGAGGCTGCAAAAGAGGCTGCTGAGGCTGTGCAAGAGGCAACTCAAGAAGCTGCTGAATAATCAACAGCATGTTGCAACAAAGTGGTGTACCCTATGTAGGGGCACCACTTTTTTAGTTGAAAGTTGAGAGTTGAGTGTTGAGAGTTTAGCGTTGAGAGAAGTTTAACAAGTTAAAAGTTAATAGTTAACCCCATGAACTAACTACTCTAAACTCATAACTTCACTAAACACTCAACTCTAAACACTAAACAAAATAATAATGGGTAAACTGCTGAATATATCAATCGTATTGTACAAGACACCGGAGGATGAATGGAAACCGCTGGTGGAGGAGTTGTTGCGATCGGAGAAGGTGCATACGATATATCTGATTGACAATTCGCCCGAGGATTCAGGATTCAGGATTCAGGATTCAGAATTCAGGATTCAAGATTCAAAAGTCAGTTATCGGCATACGGGAAAGAATATAGGGTATGGGGCAGCGAATAATATTGCGATGCGGGAGACGATATACGACGAGATACCATTTCACCTGGTTATCAACTCGGACATACAGGTTACCGCCGAGGCAATTGACAACCTGCTTGACGTGATGCAGAGCAACGGTGCCATCGGACAATTGATGCCACGCGTCGTCGGTGTCAACGCAGATTTGCAATACCTGTGCAAACTGCTGCCTACCCCGACAGATCTGCTGCGACGCATCCTATTCGGCAAACGCGGCAAGGAGAGCAAGGCGAACCAACGGTTTGAGCTCAGGCATCTTGACCACTCACGGCCGATCAATGCGCCGTACCTGTCCGGCTGCTTTATGCTGCTCAGAACAGAAGCGCTACTCAAAGCCGGACTATTCGACGAGCGGTTCTTTATGTACCCCGAAGACATTGATCTCACCCGACGGATTCATCGGGATTTTCTGACCTTATATTACCCCTCGGAAACCATCGTTCACGCCCACCGGCAAGCATCGTACCACAGCATACGGATGCTATGGATACATGCCGTGAACATGATCCGTTACTTCAACAAATGGGGATGGATAGTGGATAAGGAGCGCGATGCGTTCAACAGCCCTTTGTTGCCCCATCAGGGTACACAACGCGCGTAAGAAATAATCCCTCCGCCGGAGCAGACTGCCCGGCAGCTTGACGGGAACGGGAGGCAATGACTGCCTCGAAGTCATCGGGTGAGAGCTTGTGCCTGCCTACCTCAAAGAGCGTGCCGACTATGGCACGAACCATATTCCTCAAGAAACGATCGGCAGTGACGGTGAAGACAGCACCGTCACTTTCTGTTTTCCACTGCGCCTGCGTGATGGTGCAGATGGTTGTTTTGACATCGGTGTGCAACTTGCAGAACGCAGCAAAATCGTGGGTGCCCAGCAGGCGTTGTGCTGCCAGGTTCATAGCATCATAGTCAAGAGGTACGGGCATGTACGTGCGCGCGCCGTGCGTGAAGGGCGATTTGCGGGTAGCGATGCGGTACTCGTAGGTGCGGCTCACGGCCGAGAAGCGCGCATGCAGATCGTCGGCTACGGGGAAGATGCGATAGACGGCTATGTCTTCGGGCAGCAGACGGTTGAGGCGGGAAGTGAGACCGCTGAGCTGTGAGACCGCTGATGCTGTGGGATCGCTATCGCTATCAGGCAGATCGAAATGCGCAAACATCTGCTTGGCATGTACACCGGCATCCGTTCGTCCGGCAAATGTCAAGGCTACCGGCGTGCGCAAGATAGTAAAGAACGCATCTTGCAATACGCTTTGTACGGTAACACCGTTCGGCTGAATCTGTGAGCCGTGGTAGTGGGTACCCTTATAGGCGAACTCAATGAAGTAGCGCATAGTTTGGTTCACTGCGTGAACGTTAAATGGTTAAAATGGTCGCTTGCGCGACGTTAAAGAGTTAATATGCGACGTTAAATAGTTAGTCAGTTCGGGACTGAGTTGCCAGCGATACGCCAAGGCGGCAGTGATGACAATAAGCAGTGAGCGCAGGATACTGCTCAGCCAGATATTGCTGACAGGTATAAACCGCAAGCAGAGCCAGTTGGCGGCAAAAAGCAACACGAGCAGTACGATGGTGAGCAGGTGTCGCCGCGTAAGGATGCGGCAACGGAACGTGAGATGCACGGTCAGTACCGCCAAAGCATAGTAGGTGACATCGGCAATCAGCGTGGCGAGGGCTGCTCCGTCCATGCCCCAGCGAGGGATGAACAGGTTGTTGAGCAGCAGTGCAAGGGCAGTCAGTACAAACGAGAACAGCAGTGAGAACGGGTAGAATCGCGAATAACTCAAGGCGGTGAACGTGAACTGGAACGTGGCGACAAATAACTGCCCAATGCCTAACAGCAGCACGGTGCGTTTGGCTACAGCGTAGGTGGCTCCGTTCGGAAGGATGGTGAAGATCAGATCGATGTTCACCCAAATAGTAGCAAGAATCAATCCGCCGATAAGCAACAGATTACCGCTGACTTGTGCCAGGAGGGTGCCGGTCTCTTCGCGGTTGTCGTTCTTGATCGCCATAGACAGCTGCGGCGAAGCGATAGCCGTGAGCGAGCGGTAGGGAATACTGACCATCACAGCAATGTAGGTAGCGATAGCAAAGATGCCAGTGTAACTTAGCCCCATCTGAGCCGTGATAAAGAACGACGAGAGCGTAGGCGCCAATACCGACACCACTGCCGATAGAACGAGGAAAGCGGTGTAGTACAGATATTTGCGGACAAGAGGTTTGTTCTGCTTGAGATAGGCGAAATCCGGCTTGAGGCTGATGCCTCCCAGCGAGAACAGATAGACGGCATTACACAAAGCAGCGAGCGCATATACGCCGATGAGCGAGTACACAAAGCCGTCCATGGTCAGCACGTCGAAGGCGTAGAGCAGATAGACGACGAGCAGACCGATGCGCGTCAGCAGTTCGCGTACTGCACGCGGCACGACGATGTGCATGCGGACATTGGCGTTGGTCTCAAACACCGCTTGATACAGCATAAAGAACGCCAGCGGAAGAACGAGATAGTAGTAGTTGACGAACAGCGGACTTTTCTCACCAAACCACTGACTGAGCGGAGAGTAGCAGGCGAGGAATAGTGCCGCCACGAGCAGAAATCCTATCATCGGCACGAGGATCGTCCAGAAAAAGAAACCGTGCTCGTTGTTAGACTTCGTGTTGGTGACAAAGTACGGATAGAAGCGGAGGATAGAGGAGCTAGTGCCCAATTGCGCCAAGCCGATGAACAGCGTAGCGGCATCAATGAGCACACGCGCCAAACCGATCTCCTCAGCCGTAAGGAAACGGGTAATAACAAAGAACGTCGTCAGAAAGCCCACCGCCACCCCAAGATAGGTGACGATGGTGCCTCTGATGCTTTGCTTTGCTATTACGCCCATGGTTGTGTGGATAGCAGCCAAAATTGGCTGCTGACTTTATTTCTCGATGTCGAGGAGTTCGACCTCGAAGATCAGGGTTGAGTACGGCGGGATGCTGCCGGCAGCACGTTCGCCATAGCCGAGGTTCTGCGGAATATAGAACTTGAACTTCGAGCCGACAGGCATGAGTTGTACGCCTTCTGTCCAACCGGCAATGACTTGGTTGAGTCCGAACACAATCGGTTCGCCGCGCTCCACACTGCTGTCGAATACGGTGCCGTCGGTCAGCGTGCCGTGGTAGTGCACCTTGACGCGGTCGGTAGCAGCGGGTTTCTTACCTTTGCCCATCTTCAACACTTCGTATTGCAGACCGCTCTCGGTAACGATGACGCCCTCACGGAGTTTGTTCTCCTCGAGGAATTTCTCGCCTTGCTCCTTGGTGTCGCCATACTTGAGGTGATTGAGTGTGGCTTGGATATACTCGCCGGCCGAGTGGCTGTCAAACTGGCTGTCGTCACCGAGCAAACCGTTGATAAAGCCCTGCTTGATGAGTGCAAAGTCTGTTTCCAGTTTCGGTTCGCCGATCAGACCGTTAGCTTCTTGCTCCTTGATGTTCTTACCGATCTGTTCGCCCATGATCTTGAGTTGCGGGTTACGCACTTTCTCTTTCAGACCTTTGTTGATGTGCTTGATGAGGTTGGCTTTTTGTTTGCCAAGGGTATCTTCAGCCAAAACGTACATGGATATTTCGCTGCCGTTCATCAGACCGAACGCATAGTTGAGCGAGTCGTTGAGCGACTTGAGCGCAACGGTTTTAGCCTTGCTGGGGCATGTGCCTTTGATAGCCTTTCCGGCTTTCTCGGTCGAGCCTTGCGATGCGGCGTATTGGTTCTGGAAGAACTGACGAGCCTGAGCGGCATCCATTACGGTGGTGTCGTGCTCCAGGCCGTTGACCAGACCTTGGAAGAACAACTTCTCGTTGAGTGTCCATGCGGGGTTGTCAGCCAAACCGTTCTTCTCGCTCTGCGCGATGCTCGTACCGATGTTCATACCGATGCGTGCTTCCTCTGACAGTTCGGGAACCGAGCCGTCATAACCGGCTTGCAGGGCGTCGATAAATTCCGCAACTGTTTCAGCCGAGCTGTCGTTACGCAGATAGTACGCTTTGATCTGTGCACCATTGGCGATACCCAAAGCGAAGTTCATAGAGTCGTTGACGTTTGAGAGTTCTGCCTGTTGTGCGGTGTAGGTGTTGCCGCACGAAATCATTGCCATTGCGGCAAGGATGATAATAGATAATTTTTTCATTTGTTATGTTATTTGTTATTCAATGCCTAAAAGTTCGACTGTGAAGACGAGTGCGGAGTACGGCGGGATGGTTGCGCCTGCGCCACGCTCACCATAACCGAGGTGGTAAGGGATGAACAGTTTGTACTTTGAGCCTACAGACATGAGTTGCAGACCTTCCGTCCAACCGGCGATAACCTGGTTGAGTGCGAAGGAGATTGGCTCTCCGCGTTTGTAACTGCTGTCGAAGACGGTACCGTCAGGCAACGTACCTTCGTAATGTACGCGCACGGTATCGGTGGCTTTGGGTTTTTGTCCGATGGTAGCGTCGAGTACCTCGTACTGCAAACCGGAAGCGGTAACTTTCACGCCCGGGCGTTTGGCATTCTCAGCAAGGAACGCTTCACCGGCTGCCTTGGCGGCAACGGAAGCTTTTTCTTCCAATTCAGCAAAGAACTTGCTGATAGCCTGTTGTGCCTCCTGGAAGCTTACTTTGGGTTGATTACCTTCCAGCATATCCTGTACGCCGGCTGCCAGATCGGCGTAGGCAAGTTCCTTCACGCCGCTGGACTTCATTTGTTGACCTATCGAAAGGCCTAATCCATAACTGATTTTATCCATAAATTCATTTAATTATTTGTTCATTTTCACATTTGCTCATTTATTTGGTGAGTTCGAGGTAGCGGGAGAGATATTTGCCAATGATATCGAACTCGATGTTGACTTCGGTGCCTACCTGAATGAATCGGAAGTTCGTATTCTCGTAGGTATAGGGGATAATACAAACAGACACGTATCCTGTATCGCCCTTGACGTCGGGTTCGCAGACCGTGAGACTGACGCCGTTGATGGTCACCGAGCCTTTGTCCACGCAGAAGTAACCCCGACGGATCATCTCCGGCGTAGAGTGGTACGCAAAGCGGAAATACCACGAGCCGTCTGTCTCGCGGCGCTCGATGCAAGTGGCTTTCTGATCGACGTGCCCCTGTACGATGTGTCCGTCCAAGGCTTTGTCGAGCGTCATAGCTCGTTCGAGATTGACGTAGTCACCGACCTTGAGCGCATCGAGGTTGGTGAGACGAAGCGTTTCTTGCATAGCGGTGACGGTGTAGGTGTCACTATCCGACGAAACGACCGTCAGACACACGCCGTTGTGGGCGATGGACTGATCGATACTGAACGCACCCTTAAAAGGATTGCGCAGGGTGAAATGTTTATTAGTTTGCTCTTGGTCAATGCGAACGACCTGAGCCATTGCTTCTACGATTCCTGAGAACATTTTGCAGAGGGAAATCTTTACGGGTTAATACAAATAGATATACTATAATCAGCACAGTGCTGATAGCCATGAGTAGCCACATGTTGTGGATGTAGTACAGACGCAGGGCGTAATAGACGGCAAGCAGACCGATGGTGAGTACGGTGTATTGCCCAATGCGGCGCAGGTCGTATGGTATCGGGGCTTTCTTTTGTCCGATAAAGAACGAGAGCAGCATGATCACGAAGTAGCAAACCAGACTACTGCCGCAACTTGCCCAATAACCGATGATCGGCACGAAGACGATTTGCAGCACCAGCGTGATAGCCAGACCGATGAGCGAGAAATAGGCACCCCATTTGGTTTCGTCGGTGAGTTTGTACCAGAACGAAAGGTTGAAGTAGATGCCTTGGAAGACGTACGTCCAGAGCACAACAGGCACGATCTTCAGTCCCTCCCAATACGCACTCGAAACGATGTAGCGGAAGATATCCAGATAGAAGATCACGCCGAGCAGAATGAGGTACGAGAAGATGATGTAGTACTTCATCGCATCGGCGTACGCCTCAACGGATTGCCGGTCTTTATGCTTAGCGAACACAAACGGCTCGTACGCGTAGCGGAAGGCCTGGGTAAACATCATCATCACCATCGCCACCTTGAAGCACGCTCCGTAGATACCGAGTTGCGCTTGAGCGTCGTCGCCGGTGTAGAGATAAGGGAAGAGGATGCGGTCCAAGGTCTGGTTCATGATTCCTGCTACGCCGAGGACTAATAACGGCAGCGAGTAGCGCAGCATCTCTTTGAGTACAGGGGCGCTGAACTGTCCGCCTTTCGGCATTGTGAACGGCAATAAACACAAGGTCTGAATCGTCGTCGCTAAGATGTTACTGAGGAAGACATAGAACACATCGTTCTTACCCAAGACTACTAAGAAAAGGATGTTAAAACCGATGTTCAGTAGCACAAACAGCAACTTGAGTGCCGCAAAAACGATCGGTTGTTTCTGGTACCGCAAGTACGCAAAGGGGATGCACGCAAACGCATCGATAGCTACCGTCGCGAACATCATCTCTACAAACTCCGAATGGTCGGGATAACCCAGGACATTCGCTAAGGGCTGATGGAAGATGATGACCAGCATAGTGAACAATGCGCTGGTGCATAAAAGGGTAACGAACGAGGTCTTATAGACGGTCCGCGGGTCATAATCCTCGCGGTTGGCGAAACGGAAGAAACCCGTTTCCATGCCGTAGGTGAGGATGACGAGCAGCAAGGCAGTCCACGCGTAGAGGTTCGTAACGATTCCGTAGTCGGCAGTCTGCTTGAGTACGTAGGTATAGAGCGGCACGAGCAGGTAGTTGAGGAACTTACCTACTATACTGCTTACTCCGTAGATGGCGGTGTCCTTCGCCAAGGATTTCATCTCACTCATTTTCCTGCTACAATTAGTACTATTTCTCCTTTCGGTGGTTGTTGCTTAAAATGTTCTGTCAACTCAGCCAATGAGCCGCGAACGGTTTGCTCGAAGAGCTTGCTTATCTCGCGGCTGACAGAAGCCTGACGGTCAGCACCCAAGACTCCGGCAAGTTGCTCAAGTGTCTTCACGAGGCGAAAAGGCGACTCGTAGATGATCATGGTGTGATCCTGTTCGGCGAGCAGACTGAGTCGTGTCTGTCGACCTTTCTTTTGCGGAAGGAAGCCCTCAAAATAGAATCGCTCACACGGCAGACCCGAATCGACGAGCGCCGGTACGAAAGCCGTTGCACCGGGCAGACACTGCACCTCAACGCCACGTGCCACACAGGCTCTAACGAGCATGAATCCCGGGTCGCTGATGCCGGGTGTGCCGGCATCCGAGACGAGGGCAGCCTTCTCGCCTGCAGCTATAGCGTCGGCTATGCGCTCGCAGGTTTCGTGCTCGTTGAACTTATGGTGGGCACGAAGAGGCGTGTGGATATCGTGATGCTTGAGGAGCACGGACGTGGTACGCGTGTCTTCCGCGTAGATCACATCCACCTCGCGCAGCACACGCAGTGCACGCATCGTGATGTCTTCCATATTTCCCACCGGCGTGGGGACAACGTACAGCATTGGTTAAGAATTAAAAATTAAAAATGCAAAATTAAAAAATTAATTCTTATTGAAACCTACGACGAAGGACGTTGAGGAACAGTTCGTGGGTAGGCGACTGTTTGTCCCAACCGAAGCGCTCAATGAATGCTACCGCCTCATCGAAGGAGTGCAGGGTATTGAGTTCGGTGAGGGTTTGTTGCAGTTTTTCTGCGTTGCCGCCGAACAGTTCGCGCTGGAAGAGGAAACGGTCACCTATCGATACAGCCTGACGGATATCCGCTACAGCCGAGCCAAAAAGTGAGGTTTGCTGCGGTGCACGCGGTGCCTCGGGTTGGGGCGCGGGTGCCGGTTGCTCTACCATCGGTTCGGGTTGCTGCGCTGGTTGTGGCGCAGGCTCGGGCTCTGCTACAGGCTGAGGCTCAACTACCGATTCGGGCTGTGGTTCAACAATGGGTTCCGGCTTTGATACAGGTTCGTGAGCAGGTTCTGCTACTGGCTCTGCGGCAGGGGCTTCTTGGGGCAGTTCGACGGTAGCCTCTTCGTCCTCGGGATAGATCAGATCCACCTCTACCTCCGGTTCTGCTTGTGCTTGCATAGCCTCGTCAAGAATCTGCTGCATAGCAGAAAGGTGACCCTTGATTTCATCTGCATTACGCTGCATCTCCTCCAGCATAGGTAAACTTTCGCCTGCGACTTTCTCCAACTTGGCAATACGCGCGTCTTGGGCAGCAAGACGTGCCTCAAGAGCTTCGAAATATTTGATTAGTTCGTTCATAATAACTGCGTGTTAATGACTTCGTGTTAATGACTGCGTGTTATTTGGTGGCGTCTTCGAGTTTGCGCATGATTGAGAACATAAAGATAGCTGCTACGAGGCAAACGCCTACGAATACGCTCCAGACGATCCACAAAGGTATATCGCCCCAGAGTTTGCCACCGATGCGCACGAGGTAGTTGCCGATAGCCGTAGCCACAAACCAGCCACCCATCATCATTCCTTTGTATTTGGGAGGAGCCACCTTGCTGACGAAGGATATACCCATCGGGCTGAGGAGCAGTTCGCCGAACGTAAGGATAAGATAGGTGTAGATGAGTACGTTGGCATTCACGAACGTTGCGTCACCGCTTACGCGAGCCAGTTCCTGTTGTGCCGGAGTGAGCAGACCGATAGAGCAAACAGCCATCAGCACATAAGCCGCAGCTGCTACAACCATACCGTAAGCAATCTTGCGCGGTGCGCTGGGTTCTTTGCCCTTGGCAGCCAAAGCACCGAAGATAGCCATGCTGACCGGTGTAAGAGCTACAACATAGAACGGGTTGAACTGTTGGAAGATAGGAGCAGCGATATTGATTGCTTCGGGGTGGTTGATATACTTGTACGCCAACACACCTACAGCAGCCGTACCTACGCAACCCCAGATCGTTTTGGATTTGCGTGTGCCGTCACCGAAGATTCCAAACAGCGAATAAACGAGGATTGCCGCCATCACAAGGTTCATAATGTCGAACGCCATTGTCTGTGCGCCGGTAACAACCGGATCAACGAACTCATCGGCAAAGAACGTAAGCGTCAAACCATTCTGGTGGAAAGCCATCCAGAAGAACAGTACTACGGTAAATACCAGACACAGGGCAACAATACGTTTCTTGGTCTGCTCGGGAGTAAGTTCCTCAACGGGTTCGTTGCTGTTCTGCACGGCTTGTTGTTTTACCGTGTTCTCTACGTGCTTGAACCAAGGACGGCAAGCGTAGTAAATCGCTATACTGAGTACGAGCGAAGCGCAAGCCACCATGAAGGCGAAGTGGTAACTGTCGTTGACGTTATATCCGAGTGAGTCTTGTGCCCACGCCATGATCTTCACGGCAGCTGTCGGAGCGAACATTGCACCGATATTGATAGCCATGTAGAAGAGCGAGAAAGCAGCATCGCGGCGGTCGGCATATTTGGGATCATCGTAGAGGTTACCTACCATCACTTGGAGGTTGCCTTTGAACAGACCTGTACCAAAACTGATCAGCAGCAATGCCAGCAACATGATGCCCATAGCCATGCCGCCACCACCCAAGGGGATAGCCAAGCATATATACCCGAGGAACATGACAAAGATACCGATGGTTACACACTTACCGTAACCGATCTTGTCTGCAATCATACCGCCGATAAGAGGCAGGAAATACACGCAGGCAAGGAAACCTGCATAGATACGCGACGCTGAGTCAGCCGAGAGACCGAAGTTAGCGCGCAAGAAGAGCGCGAAGACCGCGAGCATGGTGTAGTAACCAAAACGCTCGCCGGTGTTGGCTAATGCTAAGGCAAAGAGCCCTTTAGGTTGATTTTTGAACATAATGTATTGTTGTTTAATGTTATGTCGTTACTGATCCGCCAAGCATGGCGGATACATTATGGGGTGCCAAGCATGGCGGATACATTATTGGGCAGCCATGTAGTGACACCAGCCGTGGGTGTCGGGGACACGGGCATATTGGATGTCGCGGATGGCTTGGTAGAGCCGCTGGCAGATTTTGCCCGCCTCATTGCCGTACTCGTAGATCGTGCCGTTGTCGGGGTCGATGATGCGCGAGATAGGCGAGATGGCTGCACCCGTTCCACAGGAAGCGGCTTCCTGAAACGTGCCGAGTTCGGTTACGGGAATCTTACGCTGCTCCACGCGGATACCAAGATCGCGGCAGAGGGTCATCAGACTGTCGTTGATGATGCTCGGCAGGATCGACTGCGAGAGCGGTGTGACGTAGGTGTTATCCTTGACGAGGAAGATATTTGCACCTCCGCATTCGTCGAGGTACTTGTGTTCCTCGGAGTCGAGGAAGAGTACACCCATTCCCTGTTCGTGGGCAGGCTCGGTAGCGCGGAACGAAGAGGCGTAGTTGCCGCCAACTTTCCATTGACCGGTGCCAAGCGGGGCTGCACGATCCACATGACGGTTGATGATAAACGGCGTAGTGCCGAAGCCTGCGGGGAAGTACGGGCCAATAGGCGTTACTACGACGCAGAACTCAAACTCCTGTGCCGGGCTGGCGCCTGTCTCGTACGGCGGCAGGTAGTCGATGTTCTTACGCACAGCGAGTTCGCAGGCTTCGATGAAGAGGTCAGTGGGAACTTGTGCCATATACATCGCTTCGGCTGACTGCTGCATGCGACGCGCATTCATCTCCGGGCGGAAGATGCTCACCTTGCCGTCAACGGTGCGATAGACCTTCAGTCCTTCGAAAGCCTGTTGGGCATATTGGAGCGCCGTGGCTGCTGCATGCACAGGTATAATAGGATCGGTAGTGGCGTAGGGTTTACTCCACACACCGTTCGCATAGTGACTCCGGACAATATAGTCTGTCGGAGTATATGAGAATGTTAAGTTTGTCCAGTTTATATTTTTCAATTTTGTTAAATTATTAAGCTGTTAAACTGTTAAGCCGTTAGGGCTGTTGGTCCAAGATCCATGAGGGAGTCGAGGATACTTATGCCGTTGCCCCAAAAGTGCTCCAAGTCGGTTTGCATGAATTGCTCGGTGTGTTGGAGCAGATGTTTGGGTTCGTTTGGGTTGTTATGTAGCAGACGTACAATGACGTCGTGTAAGGCCTCGTTGAGATCGAGCAGCCACTTCGTTTGCACGGTATAGAACGGCGCGAAGAAGTCAGCGTAGTAATCCCAGTAAGGCGACTTGCCGTAGGCACTCTTCAGAGCCATCCAGTGCTGATGTTGCCAGTGCTGCTGGTAACTGATCTGCACATCGCGGGTCAGTTGTTTGTGTTCGACCTTAAGGACAGGGACGGTGAGTGTCACTTCGTGTCCTTGGATGTCGTGAATCAGACAGCGGTTGCGGAAGGTCTGCTTGACAAAGGATTCTTGCACCTCTATCTGTACGTTATCCGCCTCAAAGAACGCTTTGTACCACGCCTCGGGTGCCAAATATGCCGTGGGAAGGATCATCATTCGGCGTGCAGGCCTAAGCGGTTCCAACGGATGTGACCTTGGAACCAAGGACGGTCTTTCTCTATGCTGAGCCAGACGAAGATCGGTTGACCGACAATATGATCTTCGGGCACAAATCCCCAATAACGGCTATCCGCACTGTTGTGGCGGTTGTCACCCATCATCCAGTAATAGTCCATCTTGAAGGTGTACTCTTCGCCGATACGGATAGGCTGGAACTCGTAGGCATCGGCGATGCGCTTGTAGAGCCAGTAGTTGTCTTCGGTGATGAGGATCTTGTCGCCTTTGCGGGGGATGTAGATAGGACCGTAGTTGTCGCGTGTCCAATTATTGTGTCCGAGGGGATAAACTGATCCGCCGTATTTCGAGGACTCCACTTCGACGCTAAGGATGTGAGGGTTATTCATGAGTTGCTCTTTCATGCCTTGCGTGAGCGGGAAATGATAGACGTTCGCGTCAATCTTCAATCGGTCGTCATGGCTTATGCCGAGCTTGTCGAGGTACGACTTGGTGAGAACGTGGCCGTCGGTGCGCACAAAGTAGTTGAGTTGTGCAAACTCGTGCGTGGGCTCTTGTTCACCGTTGATATAGATGACGTTATCGATGATCTGCAGGGAGTCGCCGGGAGTACTGACACAACGCTTGACGTAGTTCTCGCGACGGTCAACGGGACGAACGATGATGTCACCGAAGATGTCTTTGCGGGTGTTGACTACATTGCGACCGCGATAATGGCAGAGGGTGTAGTAGTCGGGGTTCTGAACTTTGGTGCAGACGGTATCGCCGGCAGGGAAGTTGAAGACTACTATATCGCCTTTTTGCGGGGTTTTCCATCCGGCGAGGCGTTTGTAATCCCAATGCGGATGATCGAAATAACTCTTGCCACCGCCGAGCCATTCGGGCATAGTGTGTTGCACAAGGGGCATAGAGAGCGGCGTTTGCGGAACACGAGCGCCGTAGCCCATCTTCGAGACATAGAGGAAGTCACCCACACGGAGGGTTTTCTCGAGTGAGGATGAGGGAATCTGATAGTTCTGGAAGATGTAGATATTGATGAAATAGACGGCTACAAGGGCAAAGACGATAGCGTCAATCCAGGAGCAGATGGTGTAGAGCAGCGGATTAGCCTGCGGGTTGGCAGGTTCGTCTTTCTCTGCGGGTTTGTACTTACGCCACCAACTCCAAGGGATATATTTGGTGGTGAACAGATCGGCGATGAATGGCAGGAGTAGTAGCCAGAGCAGGCTCAACCAATCTCCCCATGCGACCCAAATGACAAAGGCGATGTAGAGCGTGCACCATATGGCTGCACGGATCCATCCGCCGCGGGGTACTTCGTTTATGCGTTCGTTGAATGACTTCATATTGCGTTGTATCTATTAGATCAGCCAAACTTGGCTGATGCTATTATTGGATGTTCATTACTTCGTTCATTGTGTGCCAGCCGCGTTTGCCGGCGAGGTATTCGGCGGCGAGGACTGCACCGAGAGCAAAGCCCTGACGGGATTTGGCTTCGTGACGGAGAGTGAGGAGCGGATACTTTCAATCGGGCAGTCTATTGGCTTATTGGGCATTGAGTCTTGGCTTGTGGCTCTTAGCTCTTGACTGATTGCCTCGCGCAGTGTGACAGCTGTGCCGGAGGGTGCGTCAAGTTTGTGGATGTGATGCACCTCGGTGATAGAGGGAGTGTATCCACCCGAGTGATGCAATAACTGTGCCAGATAGCGGTTGACGGCGAATAATATGTTGACGCCCACACTATAGTTGCTGCTCCAGATGATGCCCGGATGACTTGTTTGGGAGAGTTCGTCACGAAGGGCGGCAGCGTTCCAACCGGTTGTTCCGCTGACTACGGGAACGTTTTGAGCGATAGCTTGGCGGATATTGGATTCTGCGGCATCGGGGCGGCTGAACTCGATAGCGACATCGGCTGAGCGGAAAGCCGGGCTGTCGAAGGTTTGTGTGGAGGTAAGCGGGTCGATGACGCAAACAATCTGATGTCCGCGAGAGAGGGCAACGGATTCAATCATTTTGCCCATTTTGCCGTAACCTATAAGTGCTATGTTCATTTGATTTGGCGTGGTCTGTTCATTAAATGGTTGCGCGTTACGAGTACGCACAACGGGTGCGCGCACACAAAAAGCCTACAAAGGTACAAAAAATATTTGAGATTTGCAAATTTTTGGTCAAAATTTTGTCAGATAGCAAGTGAAGATTGATATTATGCAACAGAAACCAACAATCTTTTGGAGGAATATGAATTGGCAATGGAGTTGTTTTTGGGGATTTTTGCAACAAAAACTATATAATACTATGTATTATATATAATAGGGTTATAATTTGCAAAAAGTGGGTTTTATCCTATGGTTATCTTATGGTTATGTTGTGGTTATCATGTGGTGAGAGTCTTATAACGGCTCGAAAACGGGCGGGAAACGGAGCGATGCAGGAGTTAGGTAGGAGTGTTGTGAGAGTGAAGCGAGGATGAGACAAGGATAAGGTGGGGAGGTTGTGAGAGATTGCAATGTGTGGGTGCGAAAAGAGGAATAAATGAGAAAATATGAAAAATTATTGAAATAAATTTGTTTATTCGAAAAAGATTTCGTATCTTTGCGGTGAATTTGTGATAAATGCATAGTTATATGCTTTATAACATAATAATAACCTTTTAAAAACAAAAAAACACAAAAATCATGAAGAAATTCTTTTCTTTATTTGCTGCTGTGCTCTTTGCCGGCAGTATGATGGCTACCACTGTTGTATTCAGCGGTGCTGATTTTACTGGTGGTACAGCTAATACCGGTAGTGCATTTTCCGTAACCAAAAGCGGAGTGACTGTTTCGTCAGACAAGGCTTATGGCACTGGCGAGGAGTTACGCATCTATCAAGATGGCACGTTGACGGTAAGTGCATCGGAGAATATCGCCAAGATTACTCCGGAATTTGGGCAAAACACCAAGATGACGTTTGATGTAGCGACTCCGAATGCTACGACATGGAGCGTTGACGCAAGCAAGCAGATTCGTCTTTCCAAACTTACTATTGAACTTGGTGAAGGCGGTGGAAGCGGTGAAGGTGAAGGCGGCGGAAGCGGCGAAGAGGAAGGTGATGTCCTGACTTGCGCTGAGGCTGCAGCAACAGCTGCTACTGCCGGTGACGAAACATACAAAGCTGAAGGTTATGTAACCGAAATTGCTTATGCTTGGAAAAACGGTTCAATGAGCTTCTGGATGGCTGACACAAAAGACGGTGGTCAAGTACTTGAGGCGTTCAAGTGTGCTATCGAAAAAGAAGCAGACGCTGTAAAGGTTGGTGACAAAGTACGTGTTACGGGTAAATTGACCATGTTCAACACCACTCCTGAGTTTGCTGCAGGTTGCACTGTAGAAATTCTTGAAAAAGGTGAAGGTGGCGGCACTGATCCTCTGCCTACCGAGATCGGTGATGTAAAGACCTGCGCTGAGGCTGCTGAGGCTTTGGCAGGTGTACAAGCTGACGTACAAGTAAACAACGGTGCTGACTTCACGCTGCAAGGCTATGTAACCGAGATTGCCACCGCATACGACAGCCAATATGGCAACATCTCGTTCTGGATGGCTGACACCAAGGACGGTGGCAAAGTTCTGGAAGCTTACCGCTGCAAACCCGAGAGCGCAGACAAACTGCCTGAGGTAGGTGATAAAGTAGAGGTAACCGGCAAACTGAAACGTCACGGTTCGACTCCTGAGTTTGACGCAAACTGCACCTGCAAGATCATTGAGAAAGGTGAAGGCGGCGGAAGCGGCGAAGAGGAAGGTGATGAATATACACTGGAGGAACTTGCACAAATCGGTGATGAGTTGACAGATATTACCGTAACATTTGCCGACCAAGAGATTGTTGATTTCTACGCAAGCAGCCAACAAGTTCGCAAAGGTATCTTCTTCGATATCAAGGGTGTAAACGACAAGAATATCGAACTTTATTACAGCAGTGGTTCTGTTGCTGTTCCTGACACTTGGGTTGTTGGCGGTAAGGTTTCTGGCACAGTAACCGGCAAATGGACATACTACTCTGCAAAAGAACAGTGGGAACTTGTTCCGACAACGGCAAACTGGACTTGGGCTAATCTCACCTATGCTGCTCCTGAAGGCGGCGAATTGACCGATCCGACGAACTGCGCTGAGGCTCGCGAGGCTGCGCTGTCAGTAAGCGAAGACAACGAAGAGTACAATGGTGGTAAGGAATATACCATTGAGGGCTATGTAACCAGCATTCAGACTGCATTCAATGCAGATTACAGCAACGTTTCGTTCTGGATGGCAGATACGAAAGACGGAGGTAAAGTACTTGAGGCTTTCCGTGCAGTTTGCGCTACTGCTGCCGATGCTCCTAACGAAGGTGACAAGGTTGCTGTTACGGGTAAACTGACCAAGTATGGTACAACTCCTGAGTTTGCTGCGGGTTGCACCTTTACCATCCTTGAGCGCGCTGAAGTTGTTCCCGCTGAGAACCTCGGTGAGAAGACCATTGAGGAGTTCCTCGCATTGAAGAACACTAAGGACACTTGCGTTTTGACGGGTGTTGTTAAGAACATCAAGAAGAACGATGACGGCACTGTTAACAAGTACGGAAACTTCGATCTCGAGGACGAGACGGGTAGCGTATATGTTTATGGTCTGTTGACTGCTGCCGGCGAGGCTCAGAAGTTTGCTGAGATGGGTATCGAGGAGTATGACATCCTGACCATCAAGGCTGTTTATAGCGAGTACAACGGCAATCCGCAAGCCAAGAACGCTGTATTTGTATCGGTAGAGAAAGGCGAGAAACCCGAACCTCAGACTATCGAGTTGGATGTAGTTTACGGCGAAGTTGCTTTGTATGCAACACAGGGAATCTGGCAAATCAATTTGTATAAAGATTATGATTCTGAGACTCAGACGGTAACCTATCCTGACTTGTATATCGGTGTTACTCCGAAGAGTGCAACCACTATTGCAGGTATCTACTCGATAGAGGAGGAGATTGCGTTCGTTGAGGTGGATGTAGCATCAGAGCAAACCGTTACTGCAACAGAGGCTACAGACCTTGAGGTTGTCTGCCTTGGCGATGGCGTATATAGCTTCTATATGGAGTTTGTAGGTGACGACGGTAATACTTACGTTCTGGATGCCGAAGTACCTATTCTTGCATACAACGCGGAGAGCGAGGAGGGAGAAGAAATTGAGCTTGAAGACGATCCTGAGACCGGTGTTGAGACAACGAAGGTTGCTGACAAGGCTGTTAAGTTCATTGAGAACGCAACGCTGCTGATCGAGCGCAACGGTGTTCGTTACAACGTAATGGGACAGGTTGTTCGTTAAGCAACAGACGACAAAATCTCGTCAATAGACGAGGGAAATGAGCCGCTACGAGAAATCGTGGCGGCTTTTTTGGGGATAATTCAAAGAATTATGAAAAAAATTACTGCAAAATTTGGAAATGTGGATTTTTTTTTGTAAATTTGCAGGCGCTTTCGGCAGATAGCGGATTATATTGATCGATGAATACAGGTTTGGTGATCAAATCGACGGGAAGTGCCATCGGGGTATTGACTTCGGAGGGCGAGAACGTGGATTGTCGGATAAAAGGCAATCTGCGTATTGCGGGTATCCGTTCGACTAATCCTGTGGCAGTGGGGGATCAGGTGACGATAGAGCGTCAGGCAGACGGTACGACGTGGATTACGTCGGTATTGCCGCGACGGAACTATATCGTAAGGAAGAGTACGAACCTGAGCAAACAGTCGCATATATTGGCGGCGAACATCGACCAAGTGGCACTATTGGTGACCATCAAACACCCCGAAACCTCGACAACGTTCATCGATCGGTTGTTAGCAACGGCTGAGGCGTACAATGTGCCGGCGATGTTGGTGTTCAACAAAGTTGATTTGTTGTCGCCGGAAGAGTTGGAGGAGTTGGGAAGGTTGCGCGCACTCTATGAGTCGATCGGTTACCCGACATTTGCTATTAGTGCAAAGTACGGAAGCATCGAGGATTTGAAAAACGAATTCATCGGGAAAACGACGCTGCTAAGCGGCAACTCGGGCGTAGGCAAATCCACGCTGCTGAATGCAATCTTCGGTGAGACAATGACCCGCACAGCGGATATCAGCCAGGCGCACGACAAGGGGATGCACACGACGACGTTTAGTGAGATGTACTTCTTAGACGAAAGACAAAAGACAAAAGACAAAAGCTGCGGGGCGATCATTGATACACCGGGAGTGAAGGGGTTTGGAACGATCGATATGCAGAAAGAGGAAGTGGGGCATTATTTTCGGGAGATTTTTGCGAAGAGTAGGGAGTGCCGGTACTCGAATTGTCTGCACTGCGGCGAGCCGGGATGCGCTGTGCTGCCGGAAGTGGGAGAGAGTATAGCGGAGACGCGGTTTGAAAGCTATCTGAGCATATTGAGCGATGCGGGAGAGGGGAAGTATAGGTAGTAGAATGCAAAATGCAAAATGAAAAATGAAAATGCAAAATTATAAATTATAAGATTATGGAAAACAAAAATTCTTCGACGCTTAGCGTCATTGCATTAATCATCAGTATTATTGCGTTATTGATCAGTCTATTCTTGGCTTGGTGCTGCCCGTGTTGGCGCAGTTGCTGCCATAAGCATCAGGCAGCTGACGGCGATCAGCCGACAGTAGTCAGCGCTCAGCCATCAGCAGCTAGCGAACAGGAGGCAGATTTCAGCGATCAGCAGCCTGTAGCTCAGCCGATAGCCGAGGATCCGGATCCTTCGCCCATGGTTAATCCTGACGGTGCAACGAAAAAGAAAGCTGCCACGGCTCCGTTTATCGACCTTGGTTTGCCGAGTGGAACAAAGTGGAGAATAATCAATGAGGATGCATTGATGACTTACGACGAAGCCATCGAGAAATTCGATAAGCAATTGCCGAGCTACAAGCAGTTCAAAGAGTTGTACGACAAGTGCGAATGGAAAGAGCTGAAAGACGGTGGTTACAAGGTTGTTGGTCCGAACGGCAACCATATTATCTTCCCCTTCACGGGCTTCATCAACTGCACGGGCGAGTTCAGAATGGGTAACGAATTAGGTGACTACTGGACATCGACCAAGAAAGGTGAGAAAGACGCTTATCGCGTAGCGATGAATGCAAGAGGTGTTGTATTCCAGGAGCATCCCTGCTGCTATGCACGCGGAATCCGACTTGTGGAGAAGTAATCGGTTGTCAGCAATCAGCAGTCAGCAATCAGTAATCAGATATCAGAATCAGAATTCAGATGAAAGGAATTATTTTGGCGGGTGGAAGTGCGACGCGACTTTATCCGCTGTCGAAGGCGATCAGCAAGCAGATTATGCCGGTTTATGACAAGCCGATGATCTACTATCCGTTGTCCACGTTGATGATGGCGGGAATCCGTGAGGTGTTGATCATCTCTACGCCGCGCGATCTGCCGATGTTCGAGGAATTGCTCGGCGACGGCAAACGCTTAGGAATGCGTCTGGAGTACAAGGTGCAATTGGTTCCGAACGGACTCGCCCAAGCGTTTGTGTTGGGCAAAGAGTTCTTGGGCGGCGAGCCGGGTTGCCTTATACTGGGCGACAACTTGTTCTACGGACACGGATTCCGTCATATTTTGCGCGATGCCGTGGAGCAGGTCGAGAAACAGAAAGGCGCTTGTATCTTCGGCTACGAAGTAATGGACCCGCGTGCGTACGGCGTAGTGGAGTTTGACGGCGAAGGACGCGTCATAAGCCTCGAAGAGAAACCCGAAAAACCCAAGTCAAATTATGCAGTACCGGGGTTGTATTTCTACGATGAGACCGTGACGGAAAAAGCCGCGGCACTCAAGCCGTCGAAGCGCGGTGAGTACGAGATTACCGATCTGAACAAGACCTATCTGGAAGAGGGCAAACTGAGTGTGAAGTTGTTCTCGCGCGGATTTGCGTGGTTGGATACGGGTAACTGCGACAGCCTGATAGAGGCAGGTAACTTCATTGCCACGATACAGAACCGTCAGGGATTCTACGTAAGCTGTATTGAGGAGATCGCTTGGCGCAACGGCTGGATTGACAATGCGCAGTTGCGTGCCTTGGGCGAAGAGATGGGTAAGACGTCGTATGGACAGTACCTTATCCGTTTGGCGCAGTAGTTGGCTGGTGATCGCGGTGCTGCTGGTTGGTTGCGGAAGGCAGCAATCAGCAGACAGCAGTCAGCAGTCAGTGGTCAGCGATCAGCCGTCAGCGGTGGAAGATATACTTGCCGATCAGCGTAGAACGTTTGAGTCGGAGGACGAGATTATTCGCTTTGTTAAGGCGGATAGCAACCGCTGGGTGCAACATGAGTTTGGCTGGTGGTATAGGTACGTGCACAAGAGCGACAAGCATATTGAATATGAGCTTATTGCTCCGGCGACGGATACCTGTGTGGTGATCCATGAGCGGGTGTGCACGCTTGACGGCAAACTGATTGTGGACGCTATACGCGAGTACGATTCGAGCGATCCGTTCAGCGAACAGGATGAGCCGTTTGCGTACCAGATTATGATGCGCGAACTTGTGCCGGAAGATACAGTAGTGATGCTTGTGCCGTGGGTAGCGGGTTATGGCAAGAACGGCAAAGGGTTTGTGCCACCCGAGACGAATCTGTGCGTGCAACTGAATATAGAGCGCGCAGCATATAGTGAGGTGGAGATAATTGAAAGATTATGAATATGAG
>CADBAZ010000043.1 GCA_902792835.1 uncultured Bacteroidales bacterium | reverse complement strand
TCTCGCCCGTCAGCGGTGCGGAAGTCAAACGTCACACCGTAGCCGATGTGCTCTCTCACCTGCGTTCGCTGCCTAACGGCACACGGGTGATGCTGCTGGCAGCGATAAGAGATCAGAAGTCAGAAGTCAGAAGTGAGTTGGCAGAACAAGATAACCTGCAAGCACGAGCCGCAGCGTGGTTGAGTGAGGGTTACTCGCGACTGCTGCACGTGCATGACGATGGCAGCGCAGATATACTGCGGTTGAGCAGCAGTCTGAGTGCCGACCTGATTGACGACCTTGAGAACGTCTATCTCCTTGTGGATCGCATCGTTGCCGACGGCGAACAAGCTACCGAGAACCGTTTTGCCGACTCGGTGCAGACGGCATTCTTCGAGGGCAAAGGCGAGTGTTACCTTAGAACGGAGCAGTCAGCAATCAACAATCAGCAGTCAGAAGTCAACGTTCAGATGGTGCATTTCTCGGAGCGGTTTGAGGCAGACGGTATTCACTTCATCGAACCTACCGAACATCTGTTCAACTTCAACAACCCGCTCGGAGCATGCCCGACCTGCAACGGTTTTGGCAATATCATCGGCATTGACGTCGATCTGGTTGTTCCCGACAAATCCAAAAGCATCTATGAAGATGCCATCGCCTGCTGGCGCGGCACAAAAATGAGCGCATGGCGCGACGAACTGATTCGCCACGCTGCTGAGTTCGATTTCCCTATTCACACCCCATTTTATGCCCTCACGACCGAACAGAAACAACTCATCTGGACGGGAAACGAGTATTTCCGCGGGCTTAACGACTTCTTCCACATGTTGGAGAAAGACCAATATGCTAAGATTCAGTACCGCGTTATGCTGGCGCGTTTCAAGGGCAAAACCACTTGCCCCGACTGCCGCGGCATGCGTCTGCGGAAAGAAGCCGAATACGTGTGGGTTGGAGGAAAACGGATTACCGATGTCGCCGCGATGCCCGTGAGTGAAGTGATGGAGTGGATCAAGCAGCTCGAAGCGTTGCAAGCACAGGGCGACAAACATCTTGCCGGCATGAGCGAGCTACTCGTGGAGATACGCAGTCGCTTGCAGTTTATGGAAGATGTCGGACTCAGTTACCTCTCGCTCAACCGCATGGCATCGACCCTTTCCGGCGGTGAGAGTCAGCGCATCAACCTCGCCAAATCATTAGGCAGCAGTCTGGTAGGTTCGTTGTACGTGCTGGACGAGCCGTCCATCGGTTTACACGCACGCGACACCCAGCGGCTGATTCATGTGCTGCACGAGTTGCGTGACTTGGGCAACACGATTGTGGTGGTCGAGCACGACGAAGATATCATGATGGCAGCGGATTACATGATCGAGATAGGCCCTAAAGCCGGCAGTAACGGCGGCGAGATAACCTACGTGGGTAAGCCGCGATTGCATGAGTTCCCATCGGTTATACCGCCCCAGCGACGCCATTGGAGCAACTACATCGAGATCATCGGCGCTGCTGAGAATAACCTGCAGAACCTCAATGTCAAGTTCCCGCTGGGAGTGCTGACAGTTATCACCGGTGTGAGCGGCAGCGGCAAATCCTCGCTGGTAAGCAAGGTGCTCTACCCTGCCCTGAAGAAACACTACGGCGGCATAGCAGCGGAACACACGGGCGATTACGGCAGTCTAAAGGGAAGCATGCACCTGCTAAAAGACGTGGAGTTCGTTGACCAGAATCCGTTGAGCAAATCCTCCCGCTCGAATCCCGTCACCTACATGAAAGCCTTCGACGAGATCCGCCGCATCTTCGCTGACCAGCAGGCATCCAAGCAGATGGGCTTCACACCGGCGCACTTCTCGTTCAACACACCGGGTGGACGCTGCGAGGAGTGTCAGGGCGAAGGTACGATAACCATTGAGATGCAGTTTATGGCGGACATCGTGATCGAGTGCGAGCACTGCCACGGCAAACGCTACAAGCAAGAGGTTCTGGAGATCACGTTCGGCGGCAAGAACATCTACGACATTCTCGATATGACCGTGGACGAAGCCATCGAGTTTTTCACGGAGTACGGTTGTACGAAAGTGGTCAAACTGCTCAAGCCCCTGCAAGACGTAGGCATCGGTTACGTCAAACTCGGTCAGTCGAGCAGCACCCTGTCAGGCGGCGAGAGCCAGCGCGTGAAACTCGCCTCGTATCTGGCACAGGAGAACAGCCAGCCGATGCTGTTCATCTTCGACGAACCGACCACAGGTCTGCATCACAGCGACGTGATTGTGCTGCTCAACGCGCTGGAGCGACTGATCAGCAAAGGGCACACCGTGGTAGTCATTGAGCACAACCCCACCCTGATCATGGCAGCCGACCACATCATCGACCTCGGTCCGGAAGGCGGAAAAGACGGCGGACGCATCGTTGCCGAAGGCACGCCGGAACATATCATGCAATGCCCGAACAGCTATACAGGGCAAGCCCTGAAGCGCCAATTTCAATAAAATTTCATTTTATTTGAAAAAAAGTCCCATAAAATTTGCAAATATGGGATTTTTTTTGTACCTTTGCGGTCGCAATAATTTGTGACACTAAAAATCTCGTGATATGAAAAAAACAATTTCTATCATCATCCTTGTGCTGGTTGTGGCACTCGGTTTGTTTCTGTATTTCAAGTTTTGGTTTGTTTACAGCAGTGGCGTGAACGAAGGTGACATCAATTACTTCCAGCGTGAAGGATTCATTTTCAAGACGTACGAGGGTAAGATGATTCAGTCGGGTTACAACTCGAAGAACACCTCTTCGACCATTCAGTCCAACGAGTTCAAGTTCTCGGTGGATGAGGAGCGCATTGCCCGTCAGATTGACAATGCGTCCGGTCGTCAGATCAAGCTGCACTGGAACCGTTATCTGGGCACGCTGCCTTGGCGTGGTAACAGCCAGTTTGTTGTGGACTCCATCTATAGCGTAAGTCATTCCCCCAAGGCGGATGATCCGTTCGCTCCGGAGTTGCCGCCTGTAGAATAAATGACCAAATCGTAAATGACTAAATAGTAAATGTCTTTATGTTAACCGACGAAAAATACAATCTTGTTAAGATTTACGAGCGCTCGTTCCGAGAGCACTGGGATTTGCCGGCAGTATCAGACTGGGGTACAAACAAGTCGTGGACATATGGCGAATTAGCCACCGTGATTGCCCATCTGCATGTGATGTTCGAGGAGAACGGCTTGAAGAAGGACGACAAAGTTGCCCTGATGGGCAGGAACAACTCCTGTTGGGTAGCCACGTTCCTTGCCACCGTTACGTACGGCGCAATCGTTGTACCGATCCTTCAGGACTTCAAGGCTGACGATGCGATACATATCATCAACCATTCGGATGCAAAGTTGCTGTTTATCAGCGACAACATCTGGGAAGGCATCGATCTGGAGCAGATTCCGAATGTGAAGGTTGTTGTGTCGCTCAACGATTGGCATCCTATCTCCCAGCACATGGAAGTAAAGCATATCACGATGCTGTACATCCAGAAGCAGTTTGTCCGGAAGTTCGGCGGACGACTGACGCGTGAGATGGTGCATTACGACGAGCGCCCGAACGATGCCGTTGCATCAATCAACTACACCTCCGGAACAACGGGATTCTCCAAAGGTGTAATCACTCCGTGCAATGCATTGGCGGGTAACATCAAGTTCGGCGTTGAGGACATCAAGCTCACCTACCCGGGAGCACGCCATGTGGCGTTCCTGCCGTTGGCACACGCTTACGGCTGTGCGTTTGACTTCCTTGCCTGCCTTGCTGCCGGAGGTCATGTGTTCCTTGTAGGTCGGACACCGGCTCCGAAGATTCTGCTGAAGGCGTTTGCGGATGTCAAGCCGACCATCATCCTCTCCGTGCCGCTTATTCTGGAGAAGATATACAAGAAGATGATCGTTCCGCAGATCAGCAAAGCGCCGGTAAGTTGGGTGCTGAAGATCCCTTACCTCGACGAGATTGTGCTTAGCAAGATCCGTCAGACGCTTATTGACGCCTTCGGCGGCGAGTTCCGTCAGATCATCATCGGCGGCGCACCGCTGAATGCAGAAGTGGAAGCGTTCCTCAGACGCATCAAGTTCCCGGTTTCGGTAGGCTACGGCATGACGGAATGTGCTCCGCTTATCTCTTTCACCGAGTGGGAGGAATACAAGACCTTCAGTTGCGGACGCGTATTGCCCGGCATAATGGAAGCCCGTATTGCCAAACCGGATGAAGACGGAGTCGGCGAGATTGAGGTGCGCGGTGAGAACGTGATGTACGGTTATTACAAAAACGAAGAAGCAACGCGTCTGACATTCTCCAAGGACGGCTGGCTGAAGACCGGTGACCTGGGAATGATTGACGAAGACGGATTTATCTTCATCAAAGGTCGCAACAAGACCATGCTGCTCGGGCCTTCAGGGCAGAACATCTACCCCGAGGAGATCGAAGCAAAACTGGATAACATGCCTTACGTGAGCGAGTCGCTGGTATTGCAGAATCAGGATAGCCAATTGGTGGCACTCGTTTGTCCGGATATGGAAGCGGTTGATGCCAACCACCTGACGGAAGCACAACTGGAAGAAGCGATGGAGGCTAACCGTCGTGCGCTGAATCCGCTGCTGGCATCCTACGAGCCGATTGTGAAGATCAAGATCTATCCGCACGAGTTCGAAAAGACACCGAAGAAGTCAATCAAGCGATTCCTATACACGAATATGGCCGATTGACCAAATGGCAAATGGTAAATGACCAAATGGTAAATGAGTAGATGAATTTGTGTATTGACCAAGGGAACTCCCGAACGAAAGTTGCATTGTTTCGTGAGGATGGCAGGATTGCCAAACACTTCCTGTACAAGCATTTTGCTTCGGCGGAAGTGGAGCAACTCTTTCAGTTGTATCCTATTGAGGACAGTATCATCTCCTCAGTGGTGAACATCGAGCCTGCCGTAGTCAATGCGCTCAACAAGCACTCGCGTCATTTCGTATTGTTTGACCACAACACAGCCCTGCCCGTCACCAACAACTATGGCACTCCCGCAACCTTGGGACAAGACAGGATGGCTGCTGCGGTCGGAGCAAACGCTATCTTCCCCAAGGAGAATGTGCTGATCATTGATGCCGGCTCGGCTATCACCTACGATTTTGTGTCAGAGGAAGGCTGCTTTGTGGGAGGAAATATCGCTCCGGGCATCAAGATGCGCTTCACTATTCTGCACCGAATGACAAAGAAGTTGCCCCTCGTGGAGGCAGAAGAGAACGAAATGCTGCCCCTGTTTGGTCGCAATACGCGCGACGCCATCGCTGCCGGAGTGATACGCGGAATCATCTTTGAGGTCAAAGGCTACATGCGTGATCTGCAAGAGCAGATTCCTCACTACAATACCATCATCACCGGAGGAAACGCGCCGTTCATCTTGCATGGTTTGCAAGGAGACGTGCGCTACGAAAAGCACCTCGTTTTGATGGGATTGAATCAGATATTACTATACAACACCGGACAAGAGCAATAGAGTTTGGCACGATAATTGCATTTTGATAATTGATGAAGAAACTAATCCTGACATATATATTTGTGAGTCTGGCTCTGGCAGCCGGTGCGCAGAACATGACTTCATCTCCCTATTCGCGGTTTGGATACGGCGATCTGGGCGATGAAGCGCCGAACACCTTCCGCGCCATGGGCGGAGTCGGAATCGGCATGCGTTCCAAGCAGGCGATCGACCCAATGCAACCTGCCTCTTACACCACATGCGACAGTACATCGTTTATGTTCGATCTGGCAGGTAGTGTGCTGTGGACGACGTACGTTGATGCATCAGGAAGACGCAACAGAGTAAACGGCAACTTGGAGTATATACTCTTGCAAGTGCCTATCTACAAGCGACATATAGCATTTTCTGCCGGCATAATGCCCTACTCATCCGTCGGATACAACTTCTCGCTCAGCGATTCGATTAACTCCGATTACCACTACTCGCAACTGTTTGCCGGCGAGGGCGGCATAACCCAAGTATATGGCGGTTTGAGTTTTAATGTTCTGGACTGGTTTGCAGTAGGCGCGAATGTGTATTACATGTTCGGCGATGTGTCCAACTACCGCGCTCTGACATTCACCGAATCCGGCATGCACGACGTAGCCATGTACAGCATCCTGAAGGTGAGCAGCGTGCGCACACGCGTCGGAGCACAACTTTTTCACACGTTTGAAGACAGGCATGCATTCGCCGTTGGCGCAATATTCGAACCCAAACTACCGCTACATGGAGATTTCTCGGTCATCGAAACCAACTGGCTGGATACCGTGCAATACGTGGGCGCAAACATCCAAGTGCCGATGCAATGGGGCGTAGGAGCATCCTACACATGGCAGCAACGACTGACCGTAGCGTTCGACTACACACATCAAGGCTGGGGAGAGGTCAAGTGTTTTACCGACCAGCAACTGCGCTCCCGATCCATCTACGCTTTGGGTGTTGAATACCGCCACAACCCTATCGGACGCGAATATGTAGAGCGCGTGTTCTGGCGAATAGGAGCAAAGATGGCTGACCCCTATCTGGAGAGCATCAATGGCAAAGAATACAAAGTATCAATCGGTGTAGGATTGCCTCTGCGAAACTCCGCAACTCTATTCAACGCTACAATCGAATATGATCACCGAGGCGCGCTGCAGAAAGAGGATTACCTCAAACTCACCATCAACGCCGCCATCAACGAGAACTGGTTCTTTAAGCGCAAGCTATAACAACCCGCAGCCTGATTTGGCTGACACAACAACGCAAAAGCCCGCAGCCAATCTTGGCTGCTAAACGATAACTAACAAAATATAGTCAATATGAAAAAGTACATTATTGCATTCACATTGCTGGCAACGCTGCCTGCGTTCGCCCTCGCAAAGAAACCTACCAAGGCCGCTGAATCCGCAGCAGAGCCTGCGAAACAAGAAGTAGCGGAAGCTGAACCCGTCGTAACCGAAGAGTGCGTGATCAACGTATCGCTGTTCAACGAGTCAGTCAAGAACAAACAATACGCTGACGCTTGGGATCCTTGGTGGCAGGTTTATACCACGTGCCCGAACGCCAACAAGGCTATCTATACCCGTGGCGATGAACTCGTGGAGTGGAAAATCTCACAAACGCAAGACGAAGCAGAATACCACAAATTGCGTGATCTGCTCATGGAGTTGCACGACAAGCGCATCAAATATTTCGGCGATGATCCGAAGTACCCGAAAGCATATATTCTTGGTCTGAAGGGCGTTGATTACTGCAACTTCTACAAGGATGATCCTGTCAAGGAGCCTGCTTACGGTTGGCTCAAAGAGTCTGTGATGGGAATGGGTAACAAGTCACAAATCATTGTGCTCAAAACCCTTGCTGACCTGAGTAACGCACGCTATAAGAGTGATCCGGACAAATTTGCAGCAGATTATATTACCGATTACCAGCAAGTTTCTATGATTCTTGCAGCCCAAGGTGCTGACGAAGCAAACAAGAACAGAACACGCGCTCTGGAGACCAAAGATTATGTAGATCAGGTATTTGCATCATCTGGTGCTGCCAGCTGCGACAAGTTGGACGAGATCTTTGGTCCGATCGTACAAGACAACATCAATAACCTTGATATGCTCAACAAGATCATGGGCATGTTCCGTCGCGTGAAATGCACGGAGAGCGAGAACTACTTCGCTGCTGCCGCTGCTGCTCACAAACTTGAGCCAACCGAGGAAAGTGCTGCCGGTTGCGCCAAGATGTGCATGAAGAAGGGTGACTACAAGGATGCCGTTGGCTACTACGAGCAGGCTATCGAACTCTCCCCGGAAGACGACAAAGAGGATCGCGCTGAGTACCTGTTCAACATCGCGTACATCTACTTCGACAAGATCAAATCGTATCAGTTGTCGCGTAACTACCTGCGTCGTTCGCTCGAACTCATAGCTAACCAAGGACGCTGCTATATCCTGATGGGAATGCTCTATGCAGGCTCACAGCCTTATGGCGAAGGTATGGCTCCCGCTAAGGCTGCTATCCTGAACAAGACCGTATTCTGGGCTGCTGTGGACAAGTTCCAGAAGGCAAAGATGGTCGATCCCGATGTTGCCGAGGATGCCAACAAACTGATTGCTTCCTACTCGAAGTACTTCCCCACACGTGAGGAGATCTTCGACCTGCCGGAGTTGCAAGATGGCGCATCATTCACCGTAGGCGGATGGATCAACGAAACAACAACTTGCCGTGCAGCTAAGCAATAAGCGACATATATTCCTGAGCATTGCCATCATTCCGGTGGCAATGCTTTTCTTTGCCTCTTGCAATCGGCGGGAGGTTAAGTTGCACATGGATGCCATCGACGATCGCGCCTCGATGCCCGTGTTGGATGCGCAACAGGTTACAACGCTCATCTCTGATTCGGGCATTACCCGTTACCGCATAACCGCCAGCGAGTGGCAGATCTATGACAAAGCCGACCCTGCACATTGGGAGTTCCCCAACGGCATCTATCTGGAGCAATTCGACAACCACCTTAACACGTCATCCACCTTGCGTGCCGACTACGCCTACTACGATGAACAGGCTGAGATCTGGCACCTGACAGGCAATGTACATGCCACCAACGTCAACGGCGAACAGTTTGAAACTCCCGAGTTGTTCTGGGGGCAGAAAGCGGAGCGCGTCTATTCCGACTCCGCCATCACTATCATCCAGCCGCCCACCGAAGCCGCTAAGCAAGCCAAAGGCGACAAAGCCAAAGGCACGATCATCAAAGGTGTCGGCTTTGAGGCGAACCAGGACATGACAAAATACACCATCCGTCACCCGTCAGGAATATTCCCGATTGACGATTAGTTAAATTGTTAAGCCGTTAAATCGTTAAACCGTTAAGCCGTTAAATCCTTATGGAGAACAGAGAGATTGAACGCAAGTTCCTTGTTACGGACGACTCGTTCCGTTCACTCGCAACAACCCACTACGATATCATCCAAGGCTACATCAGCCGCGAGCATGGTCGCTCTATCCGTATCCGCCTTCGCACGGCGGCAGATGGTTCACAGCAGGCTTTCCTTACTATCAAGACGCGTCTGGAATCGTTCACACGCTTCGAATGGGAGAAACCCATCAGTGTAGAGGACTTCCGCGCCTTGTTGCCCTTGTGCGGCAATCGCATTATCGACAAGACGCGCTATATCCTTCCCGCTCAAGCTCTATCAGAAAACAACACTCCCACCGAGTTGTCACTCAAGTGGGAGATTGATGAGTTCCGCTCGCCAAACGCTGGGCTTATTATGGCGGAAATAGAACTACCTTCAGAAGATACCCCCTTCATCAAGCCTTCGTTCATCGGCGAGGAGGTAACGCACGATCCGCGCTATTACAACGCTAATATGCTTTGATGTAATCTATCGCTTTCTCCATCGCTCCGGCATAGCCGCTCTCCATTTGCAGAATGCTCTTGTCCGGCGAAACACCTTGCCCCTCCAAGATGCCGCCATCGAGGAACTTTGTTTGCAAACTCGATGTATAGACGTAATGCTTGCCGTTAGGATCACCGAATGTGCCGTCGTAGAATATGGTTGAAAGAGAATACAACTGCCCGTGCGCTCCGAACGTACGTTCACCGATCATGCAGCCTGTAGGCAGCAACTTGATGGCGGCCGACGATATCTCAGCCATGCTGATGCTATAGGCATTGGCGATAACAACGTAAGGAATATTCTGATCTTCCAAATCACGACGGTTGCGGATATCCATGGTGTCTGCATAAGCCGGAATCCAATTGGTGTACTCATATCGGTTCGGGCCTTCTTTGTATCGTATATTGCCGTATTGCAGCGGCTCGCTGATAAACGGCCCTATAACGATCTTCAAGTCGGCAAGCTGACCTCCGCCGTTGCAACGGTTGTCAAGAATGATGCCCAACAGATCTTCGTCGTTCAGGCACATGTCAAGCCACGATTCAATATTCTTGGTATATTGTTGCGCCAACTCGTCATCTGTGTCAAGAATACCGGCTTGCAGCGTTGAAGTCATAAAGAAGTTGTTTTGCCAATAGTAAGCAATCTTCTTCGTGTCCACCTTACGAATTCCGAAGAAATTCACATAGTTGCCTCTCTTTCCCCATGTGCCGCTGGTCAGCAGACCGTCTTTAACAAATCCGTCAATCGCTTCCTTCATTGCCGCAGAACTATATGTCTGCCCTTGCACATAGTCACGCTGATTCACTTCATCTTGACCGGGTTTGAATATGTACAGCTTGTTGGTGTGTACATCGCGAATCTGCATAGCCAGGTGATGGTCAATCAGCGTGGATGTAACATCCTGATACATACCGACAAACGTCAGCGAGTCAGGAATCGTGCCATTGTTCTTGTACGCCGAATCCAACTCCTGAAAACGCGGTAACATCTCCTTATACACCAGATTCCACTCCGTCGAATCCTCGCTCCAGAACACATAATAGGTGTTCAGACCATGCCAGATTGCCTCAAACTGCCCCGCGTACGTCGTATAGGACATATTCAGCGGGTCATTCGGATCGTAATACACATCGCCCTTCTGCCGGCAACCTGCCAACATCACGGCTATCATCGCTATATAGAGTAAACCTTTCTTCATAACTTTAACCTTTAACCATTCACCTTTAACCATTCACCATTAACCGTTATTAGAACACATACCTTACCGACAATCCGAAAACGATATTGTTGTTGTAGCGTTTGTCATAAGCTACAGGCTGACGCCTAACGGTATTTGTCATGCTGTAAAAGAACATCGCTTCTGCACCTACGCGCAAGAACTGCCACGGATCCCACGATACACCTACTCCACCTACCAAACCGGCGTCGGCGCGGTTGTCTTCTTTCGAGAATGAGTATTTAGAGCGAACCGATTCTTTATCAAAGATTGTTACGCGGCTCACTTCGCCGTCCAACCAGGCGCCTGCGTACGCACCGGTTAGGATATGTGCCCTTACCAGCGATCCGAATGTCCAGTCTGCCATCACAGGCACTTGCAGATAGTGGTTCGTATAGTTGGAGTGTACATCCATTTTCTGCAACTCCGGAGTCATTCGACGCATCCCGTAGTTCTTTTGCGAGTACATAATATCCCCGCGAATACTCAACCAGTCAAAGAACATATACGTTACCGACACACCGCCATATACGCCCATTCTGCCGTCAAACGTCATGTCGTACATGTAGCCTGCCTCACGGGTCTGCCAGTTATAACTTCCACCGCCCAACAAACCAACAGCCCAGAATCCCATCTTGCTGTTGTTCTCCATAATGTTGTTTCGGCGGCTCTTATACTGCGAGCCTTTACGACCATGGCGCATTCGACCGTACTCGATTCCTATTCGACCCGAGCGAATCTCGCTATTGCTCTGACTATAAGCGGGAAGGGCATCGCCTAAGCCCAGCAACAACACCGACAACAACACCAGCCATCGGCTTTTTCCACGCATAATAAGTGACTGTTTTATCATTGTGTACACATTATTACATAATATCCGTCGCAAAGATACGAAAAATTTCTCATATTTGCAAATTATCCTGACTTTTTTTTCTAAAAAAGTAGAATTAAGATACTTTTGTATAAATTTCAGCCGTTTTTCGCAAAAAAGAAAGAGCAACTCATCCGAGTCACTCTTTCCGTTTTCAATTGACAAATGTCAAATGACAAATCACAAATGTCAAATGACAAATCCCAACTTACTCAGCCTCTTTCTTAGCGGCTTTCTTTGCCGGAGCTTTCTTGGCAGGCTTAGCCTCTGCTTCCATCGAAGCTTTGAGGTTGGCGAGCACGTCGATGTCACCCAGGGTAGTTTTCTCTACCTTCGGGAGCTCGGGAGCTGCCTCTTTCTTCTCTGCCTTAGCTTCCTTTGCGGGAGCCTCTTTGCGCTCCTCCCATGTGCGGAGGTGCGAAACGAGGATGCGCTTAGCGTCGCGGTTGAACTCAAGGATCTTAACGTCAAGCTCGTCGCCTACGGCTACCGGGCTCTTGTCTTCCTTCTGGAGGTGACGGGTCGGGCAGAAGCCTTCTACGCCCTCATCCAAACGGATGGTTGCACCCTTGTCGGTGATCTCGATAACCTTGCCGGTAACGATGGTGTCGATACCGAACTTAGCCTCGAGTTCCTCCCAAGGATTCTCCTCAAGCTGCTTGTGACCAAGGCTCAAACGACGGTTCTCCTTGTCGATGTCGAGAACGATAACCTCGATCTCTGCACCGATCTGCGTGAACTCGTTCGGGTGTTTGATCTTCTTCGTCCAGCTCAGGTCGCTGATGTGGATCAGACCTTCTACGCCTTCTTCCAACTCAACGAATACGCCGAAGCCGGTGAAGTTGCGAACCTTAGCGAAGTGACGCGAACCAACGGCGTACTTCGTCTCGATGGTCTCCCAAGGATCGGGTTTGAGTTGCTTGATACCAAGGCTCATCTTACGATCAGCGCGGTCGAGCGTCAGGATAACGCACTCAACCTCCTGGCCTACCTTCAGGTAGTCATTTGCCGAACGCAGGTGCTGGCTCCAGCTCATCTCACTTACGTGAACGAGGCCTTCAACGCCCTCTGCTACCTCAACGAATGCTCCGTAATCGGTCATCACAACTACTTTACCCTTGATCTTGTCGCCTACCTTCAGGTTAGCGTCCAATGCATCCCAAGGATGCGGGGTCAGT
>CADBAZ010000042.1 GCA_902792835.1 uncultured Bacteroidales bacterium | reverse complement strand
AAGTATGCATTGGGTGGCTTGGGTGGATATAACTATCAGTACCGCAACATCGGTTCGACCGACAACAAGGGTGTCGAGTTCTCGGTTACCGGCGTTATTCTGGACAATAAATCCAAGAACCTGAATTACAATTTGAGCGTGAATGCCAACATTTCGCATAACGTGAATAGAGTGGTTGACCTCGGTGGTATGGAGCAGTATCTGGTATCATCCGCTTGCTTCTCGTCGAACTATGACAACACCGACTACGAGTTCAAACTTCGTCCCGGTGACAAAGTAGGTGACATCTATGGTTATCAATCCAACGGCTGGTATACAGCTTCCGACTTCGTTTCATACAACCCCGCTAACAACCGTTGGTATGCGGAAGTTTGGGACGACAAGAATAATGATGGCGTAAAGGATGAAGGTGAGGTTTCACAGAAAGCAATCACTACTATCCTCGGCGAGGCTCGTCCGGGTATGACGAAAATCGTTGACCAGAACGGTGACGGTGTGATCGATGACGCTGACCGCGTAGTGCTGGGTAACACCCAACCGGTTGTTCAAGGTGGTTTTGGTCTGAACTTCAATATCGGCGGCGATAAATGGGGCAAGATCGACATGAGCGCACAGTTCACCTACAGTGTAGGCAACAAGGTGCTCAACCTCTCGGCACTCGACTACGGAACGATCTTCGACAAGTCAAAACTGCGTAACAACACCGCAAACGTTACCTATGGCTCGCGTTATTCGCTCTTCCGTGCCGACGGTACGTTCATCCCTTCGGAGTACATAGGAAGTGATGGTAAAGTTTCCGGCGAAATGTATGATAACTTGACAAACGCCCTCGCTGCTGCTAATGCAGGCGCCAACATCGCCAACCCGATCAGCGACAATATTGCCCTGACCGACAAGTATGTAGAGGACGGCTCGTACTTGCGTCTGACGTCGCTCACCATCGGTTACTCGCTGCCCGAAGCTTGGCTCAAGAAAGCACATATCCAAACAGCACGTATTTTCTTCACCGGCTCCAACCTCTTCTGCGCAACCAAATACACAGGCGCTGACCCCGAGGTGGATACTCGCTCGAAAATCAACCCGCTGGCTACCAACGTTGATTTCTCTGCCTTCCCGAAGAGCCGTGCATTCAACTTCGGTATCAACCTTTCTTTCTGATCATTAATCGACATAAATAATTAGGATTATGAAAAAGTATCAATATATAGCATTAGCGTTGGCGGCTGTAGTGCTGACAGGTTGCGATTTCTTCGATTCGAAATCTCCCTCTGCTATGGACGCCGCTACCGTTTTCTCCAATGAGAACAGCACAGAGCAAGTGATTGCCTCTGTGTACGAGCAGTTTGGTCAGGACAAGTCCTTCCGTAACCGTCTCGCGTGTGGATATCAAGGTATGAATACCGATGCAGAGCATGGAACGAAGAATTCCGGTAGAGCCGAGTGGAACATCTACTCGATGACGCCTACCAGCGGTGACCTCTCTACCGCCAATGGTAAAGATCCGTGGGGCTATCTTAACGCCGCTATCGAGAAATGCAACAACATCATTGAGGGTATAGAAGAGTTCGGTACACATACCGCAAAAATGGATTATATGCTGGGTGAAGCGTATTTCCTCCGTTCGTTCTGCTACCTGCAGATGGTGCAACTCTGGGGCGACGTACCTCCTCGTTTTGTATCTATCTCCAAAGATCCGACAGGTTTGGAAATGAAGAAGGACGACCGCGTCAAGGTGCTTGCGCATCTGCGCACTGATCTCAAGAAGTCAGCAGAACTGTTGCCTTGGTCAAAAGATTGTCCGGGTTCGGCCAAGAACTCCACTTGCCGCCCGAGCAAGGCTGCAGCGTTGGCTTTGCTCGCCCGCACTGACCTGCTCTATGCCGGCAAGGGTGTGCGCCCTGCTACATGGAGAGAAACGACCGAGTTCCTCACGTCTGACGCTTCATTGCGTGCTGAACTCAACCAAGAGGTGTTGTGGGCGTGCGCGCAGATTCTGGGCGAAGGAAACGAGCAGGCTAAATTCCAGACCAACTACGAGGATATATTCCGTAAGATATGTGGCGACGTAACCGACTATTATCAATCCGAGGTGTTCTGGGAGATCCCGTTTGCCGACGGCTCGCGTGGTCAGGTATTGCAGTACAACTGCACCAAGATCGACAAAGCCGTTGGTGGTTTGCGTAACAACGAAGGCGGCTCCAGCAACTCATCGCTGGGCATCGTTCCGACACTCTATTATGACTTCGAGGCCACCGACGTTCGTCGCGACGTGACCATGGCGCGTTATATCTGGGTATATGACGATGGTAAGGAATTCAATTCCGACCGTGAGAAAGTGAAGCGCGCTTTCCCGAATGTGGATGTGGATGGTCGTGAGAAATTCCTGTATCAGAAGCGTTCGATGATCGACAGCTGGTATGGCAACAAGTACCGCGTTGAGTGGATGAATCGCAACCGTACGGGTAACGATGACGGTGTGAATTTCCCCATTATCCGTTACGCTGACGTCCTGCTGATGGCTGCCGAAGCTTCACTCGGTGGTATCGGTGGCGACATGCCGGCTGAAACCTACGGTATCAGCGGTCAATCATGCTTCGACCAGGTTCGTAGCCGTGCGCATGCGTCCAACAAACCGCTCACTATGGCTAACCTCCAGGAGGAACGTAAACTCGAGTTCACCGGTGAGTATCTGCGCAAGTACGACCTCATGCGCTGGGGCATCCTCAAGGAGACGCTCATCAAGGCGCACGAACGTCTGGCTAATATGAATAATCACGCCGGCGAGTTCGCACAATTGCAAGATACAGTTTATTACAACTACAAATACGTAGGCGATGAATTAAGCTTTGCTACCGGCATCAAGGGATTCGTCATCGATTCCGTCTATGGATTGAACAAGGGTGAACTCGGTGTTCCTGAGTTGCCCGCTACCGGTAGAGTGAAAGGTTCGTTATATGCAAGCGAATCCAGCGGACGTGTTCTCGCTCCGGATAACTACATGCTTTTCGATCGAGAGTTCCCTGAACGTCTCAACGGACGTCAGTTCTGGCCGATCTTCGCAGTGAACGTAGGTCAATCCAACGGCACACTCTGGAACGATTACGACTACGCGAACGCAAGCGAATAACCAATGAACATGCGCGCGTACATATTGTTCTTGGCATGCCTGCCTATGCTGGCTGCCTGCAATCGCAGCAATTTGCCTGTCAGGCCGACCATCGACTCCAACCCGGAGTTGGTGTTCGCCTGCCGGCATATAGAGGGCGGAGGAGCTGCTGTCACAGGGGGTGACGGCGGTCAGATCTATCGCGTCAACCGACTCGATGATGCCACCGACCCTAATACCGGACTTCCTGCCGCAGGCACTCTCCGTTACGCCGTCAATCAGGTAGGCGCAAGACGCGTCGTCTTCAACGTTGCAGGAACTATTCACCTCAATAATGAACTGCGAATCAAGACAGGCAATCTTACTATTGACGGGCAATCAGCCCCCGGAGAAGGGATATGCATCGCTGACTACCCGCTCGTCATCAGCGGAGCCAGCAACGTCATCGTCCGTTTTATCCGTGTTCGCCTCGGCGATGAGAGCAACACCGAGTCCGACGCCGTTTCGGTCAATGATGCCAACGGTGTGGTGCTCGACCATCTCAGCTGCTCCTGGTCGGTCGATGAATGTGTCAGTTGCTACGGCAACACCAACTTCACCATGCAGTATTGCATCGTCTCCGAATCACTCAAGGAGTCGATCCACGGCAAGGGTAACCACGGCTACGGAGGTATATGGGGCGGCACAAACGCTACTTTCCACCATAACCTGCTCGCGCATCACGACAGCCGTAATCCGCGTTTCGACCATGACTATGTCAACAGCGTCAGCGCCGGTCCGATTGATTACGTCAACAATGTGGTGTACAACTGGGGCGGTAACTCCGCATACGGCGGTGAAGGCTCTACTAGCACAGCCGGAGGCAGACACATCAACTTTGTGGCTAACTACTACAAGCCCGGACTATCTACCGCATCTCACGTCAAAGAGCGCCTGCTCAATCCTACTACCAGATGCTCTAACTGCACAAGTAAATGCGGCGGATCGGTTGACCCCGGCAAGTTCTATCTCACCGGCAACTATATGGCAGGGTCTGCTACTGTCACGACCGATAACTGGCAGGGTGTTCACCCCGACGAATCATCCAAACTGGAGCAATGCAAAGCTTCTGTCCGCTGGACCGAGGGTTTGACTCCCTTCAACGGCGAGCAGACAGCTCAGGCTGCCTACGAAACGGTTCTCTCCAAAGCCGGCTGCTCCCTGCATCGCGATGCCGTTGACATCCGCATCGTCAATGATGTGCGAAACGGTACCGGCAAACTCATCAACTCGCAAGCCGAAGTAGGCGGTTGGCCTGAACTACAATCTGCCGACAAACCCGTCGATACCGACTACGACGGCATCCCCGATGAGTGGGAGACGCAATTCGGGCTCGACCCCAATGATCCTCTTGACGCTCGCGAGATCACGCTCGTCACAGGATTTACCAATTTCGAAGTCTATATGCGCCATCTGGTGCGAAACTTGTATGACTGATTATTAATACGCAAACGAAATAGATTATGAAGAAATTTCTTTTTGCCATAATGGCGCTCGTTGCGGTTGCCGCCTATGCGCAAAACCCGTATGACAAGTACTACACCAACCTCCCTTGTGCCGTTGAGCACGTCTGGCCGGTAGTTATCCCGGATTACACCGTGACACTCACCGACTTTGGGGCTGTTGGCGATGGAGTAACGGATTGTTCTGAGGCATTCGCCGCCGCCATCAAGCAGCTTAAGAAACAAGGCGGAGGACACCTCCTCGTTCCGGACGGCAAGTGGCTCACCGGTCCCATTAAACTCATCAGCAATTTTGATCTCCATCTTGCTGACAATGCGACCATCGTCTTCTCGCCGAACAAGGAATTGTATGTGCAACCTTCCGACACACTGCGCGACGGAAGCAAGAAATGTTACGCACTCATACACGGTTCCAAACTCGAGAATGTGGCAATCACCGGTCGTGGCACAATCGATGGACAAGGTATCTTCTGGCGCCCTGTGAAGCAAAAGAAAGTCAGCGAAGAAATATGGAACAACTTGCTGGAGATGGGTGGAAAAGTCACTGCGGACGGTAATAGCAAGAACTGGAAAGTATGGTATCCGTTCAATTTGAATAAGGAACTCAATGTTCCGAATATCGCATCGGATGCCATCACCCAAGAGAAAATGCGACCGCACCTGGTCAACATCACGGACTCCAAGAACGTACTGATCGAGAACATACACTTGCTCAATTCGCCTAAGTTCCACCTGGTACCTACCCGTATTCAGAACCTCATCATCGACGGCGTCAATATCCGCTGCCCGCATTGGGCACAGAACGGCGACGCCATGGATCCCGGTAATGTGCAAGTGGCACTCATTGTCAATTGCAACATCTCATGCGGTGACGATGGCATCTGTATGAAAGGTGGCGTGGGTGAGAAGGGCGTAGCAGCCGGTCCGCAACGCGACTTCCTCATATGCAACGATACCGTCTATCGCGCACACGGTGGCTTCGTCATCGGTTCCGAGTTCAGCGGTGGTATGCAACGACTCGTTGTCAAAGATTGCCGATTCGAGGGAACAGACATCGGTTGTCGTTTCAAATCGGCTCCCGGACGTGGAGGATGGTGCGAGGATATATACTGCTACGATATCATCATGAAGGATATCGTCGAATCCGCTTTCCTTATTCAATCCGGCTATGCTGACCGCGGAGCAGGAGTCAGCGCTACTGACAAAGACAACAAGGAAGCGTTCTTCCCGGAGTGGTCAAACATCACGTTCCGCAATATAACCTGCATCGGATCCAAACAGGCTGTGGATATCCAGGGACTCAAGGGCAAACCTGTACACAATGTACTCTTTGACAACGTGACCGTCATTGGCAACAGCGGTGGTATCAAAATTGAGTGGGCGGAGGATGTCAAGTTCGTCAACTGCAATATCAACCCCAAGCCCATGCCCATTGAGGAGTACAAGAAAATCAAAAACGTCATCTATAACGGCAACAAAATGGAATAATTACACGTATGAACAAGTTCCTTTCTCTCATCTTTCCGGTGCTTATCCTTAGCGCCTGTGCCGGCAAACCGGAGTACCAGATTACCTGTCAAGTTGATGTTAACGAGCTGACCCGTTCGGCATCGTTTGATATGCCGCGGGTTATCTTGCCGCATTTTGCGGATCGCACGTTCTCTGTGTCGGACTACGGAGCAGACCCTACCGGTGTAGCACTCTCCACCGATGCCATCCAGCGCGCTATTGACGAGTGCTCGGCTGCAGGCGGAGGCACAGTGGTTATACCCGAAGGTATATACCTTACCGCACCGCTTACCCTCAAGTCCAACGTTCGGCTCTATACCGACTACAACTGTTTCGTCCTGTTCTCGCACGACCTCAGCCTGTACGACATCCACGATGAGTGGTTCGAGGGTATCCCTACCAAACGTTGCACCAGCCCGCTCAATGCACTCAGTGCCGAGAATATAGCCATCACCGGTCACGGTACGTTCAACGGCAACGGAGACTTTTGGAGACCGGTCAAGAAACCTAAGATGTCTGACATACAGTGGAAGAACCACCTCAAAGAGAAGGGCGGTATAGTTGCTGACAACAACATCTGGTATCCCGACTCCGGCTCTATCCTGGCGCAATCCTACTGCGTGGACCAGAACGTGCCGGTCATCACCGATGAGGCTCTTTGGCCGAAAGTAAAGTCATTCCTGCGCCCCGTGCTCCTGCATTTCGTGGGCTGCCGGAACATCCTGCTGGAGGGTGTGACCTTTGAGAACTCCCCCGGATGGAATGTGCATCCTATGTGCTGCGAGAACATCATTGTGAACAATGTCACTATCCGCAACCCCTGGTATAGCCAGAACGGCGACGGCATAGATGTTGAGTCCTGCAAGAATGTCGTCATAGCTAACTCCACCTTCGACGTAGGCGACGATGCCATCTGCATGAAGTCCGGTAAGGACAAACCCGGACGCGACCGCGGCATCCCGACCGAGAACGTTGTGGTCGATAACTGCGTGGTGTATCACGGACACGGAGGCTTCGTCTGCGGCTCGGAGATGTCAGGAGGAATCAAGAACGTTGAGGTGCGCAAGAACCTGTATATCGGTACGGATGTCGGCTTGCGCTTCAAGTCCACACGCGGACGTGGCGGAGTAGTCGAGAACATCTATATCAAGGATGTCAACATGGTCAACATCCCCAACGAAGGCCTGATCTTCGACCTCTACTATGGTGGTAAGGGCTCCGGCGAAGAGACCGAGGAAGAACTGGCAGCTCGCATGAGCGCCGATGCTCCCGAGGTCAGCGAGGAAACACCCGCTTTCCGCAACATCGTTATCGAGAACGTCAAAGGTGCCAACATCAAGAAGGCAATCCTGTTCAACGGTCTGCCGGAGATGAAGATTCAGAACGTTACCCTGCGTGATGTCATCATCAGTGCCAAGGAAGGTGCCCTGTTCCGTCAGACCGACGGCTTGACGCTTGATAACGTACAAATATCCGTAACCAAAGGCGAACCGCTCGTGTTTGCGCCTACTGTTGAGAATGTCAAGATCAACTAAGATACTAGGACGCCTGGGATTCCTAGGGTGCCTGGGTTTCCTATTCTCCTGCTCCCCGAGAGTGGCTACCTCCTTCTGGCGAATCGGCTCGCCGGCTGACTCGACGCGGACGGGGTATGCTATCCTGCATGAGGGCAGTAAGATGCGTCACTGCTACCCTATTTCCGAGTGGACAGATACCCCGGACAAGGATACCTACCATAGCCTGCATCATCACGGCGTGGCGGTGGAGAGCGAACTGATGGCGTACCGCATCTATTTTGACAAGAAGCAGACCATCGACCCCTATTGCAAACGCACACCGCAACTGGAGTTGGCGCAAAGCCATTGGTATCCGAATGACAGCTTGCTTGCTGCCGGTTACGGCGATGATATACTGCGTGTGTCAGGTACGGTAGGCGTTGGCTCGGTTAAGTACTACAACGGCAACAAACACGTTCACATCGAGCCGGTAGCCGAGCGCTCGCAACGCATCGTCCGGCAGTCGCGAAACAAAGCAACCATCGAGGTGGCGGTCAACAGTTGGGAGGTCGAAGGCAAACAAGTGGATATGACCGTGCAATACACGCTCTGCTCCGGACACCGCGATATGCGATGCGATGTCAGCCTCAGCAGCCCTGTTGCAGGATTGTGCACCGGCGTACAGGCTATACCTGTCAAAGGCAAAGAGCCAGAATGGGCACACCTTGAACTGCCCAACGGAGTGTTGCTAGCCTCATGGGGAACAGACTTTCCCGTGAACGATACCGTCAAGTATGCCAAGGAAACAGTCGGCTTAGCCGTGTTCATCCCCAAGGACTATGCGGGTGATGTTGTGCATGACACATCCAACCTGCTCTGCATGCTCAAGCAATCAGCAGTCAGCAGTCGCACATCTCACAGCGAAGCGGTCTCACAGCGAAGCGATCTCACTGCTCACTTCTATCTGACCTGCGTCGGCGCTACCAAGGAAGCTCAACCTGTGGCTACCAACATGGCAGAATGGTTGACCTACCTGCGCAGCTGGGCTGCCAAACTGAAATAATAAATTTGAAATCATAAATTTTAAATCATAAATTATATAGTTATGAACAATCCTTTTTCATTGGAAGGTAAGAATGCTTGGATCACAGGCGCTTGCTACGGAATAGGTTTTGCTATCGCGAAGGCGTTTGCCGGAGCCGGGGCTAAGGAAATAATCTTTAATGCCCGCAGTGAAGAGGCCATCGCCAAAGCAATCGAGGACTACCACGCTGAGGGTATTATGAATGTGCACGGCTATGTGTGTGATGTCACCGATGAGAATGCTGTCAAGGCTCTCGTTGAGCGCATTCATGCCGAAGTCGGACAAATCGATATCCTCGTCAACAACGCCGGTATCATCAAGCGCATCCCGATGCACGAGATGAAGCGTTCGGAGTTCCAGGCGGTCATCGACATCGATCTGGTAGCCCCCTACATCGTCAGCGCAGCTGTGCTGCCCGAGATGATGGAGCGCCGCGAAGGCAAGATCATCAATATCTGCTCCATGATGTCCGAACTCGGTCGCGAGACCGTCAGCGCCTATGCTGCTGCCAAGGGCGGATTGAAGATGCTCACGCGTAACATCTGCTCCGAGTACGGAGGATATAACATCCAGTGCAACGGCATCGGTCCGGGATACATCGCAACCCCGCAAACAGCCCCGCTGCGTGAGCGCCAACCGGACGGTAGCCGTCACCCGTTTGACTCATTCATCTGCGCCAAGACGCCTGCCGGACGCTGGCTCGAACCCGATGAACTCGGCGGACCCGCTGTCTTCCTCGCCTCGCACGCCTCCGACGCAGTCAACGGGCATATCCTCTACGTCGATGGTGGCATCCTCGCCTACATCGGCAAGCAACCGGAATAAATCACAAATGACAAATTACAAATCACAAATGAAAAAACTTCTGTTTTTTCTCATGGCATTGTTGAGCCTGGCTGCTTGCCAGACTCAGCAGTCAGCCAAGGTCTATGGTCGCTATGTGCCCGAGCGCAAGGATGACTTTGCGTGGGAGAACGAGTACGCGGCGTTCCGCATGTACGGTGCTGCCCTCAAACCCGAGAATCCCAGCAACGGAGTCGATCTCTGGCTCAAGAACAGCCCGGCACTGGTCGTTGACACCATGTACGGACGCGAGTTGAAGGACAACCGCCCCTACCACATCAACTACGATGGCAATCTCGACTGCTACAAGGTCGCCCACACCTGCGGCGCAGGAGGATTAGTGGTGTTAACTACATCCAACAATCTCGAACAACCTCAAACTGATCAAACCTGGATCGGTGGTCCCTACGACCGCTGGCAGATTCTTGAGCAATCGCCCGAACGCTTCGTCTTCCGTCTCGAATACGACAGCCTGCTCGTAGCCGACCAAATTCTCCGCGAGACCATCACCATCACCGCTGAGGCAGGACAGATGTTGAACCGAGCAGACGTAGTGCTAACCTCAAACAATCTCGAACCATCTCAAACAATTTCAAACCTCTTAGTCGGCGGTGGCATCTATCTCCACGACACCATCGATAAAGTGGAGTACGTGGATGCTGAGACCATCCGCTACACCGAAGATGCACTCAGCGACAAACAGGCGGCTCGGATGAACTACGAATACAACGGCTCAACCTCGCAAGGTCGCATCACCCTGACCGTTCGTACTCCCGGAGCCACGCGCACAGAGAGTCGTGACGGCAACCTCATAGCCGTCCGCCCCTATCAGCTCGGCGACACCCTCACCTATTTCTTCGGTGCCACCTGGAGCGAGTGGCATAAACAATAACAGCTTAACAATTTAACAATTTAACGAATATATGAAAACAAACTACGAAGTACGTTACGCCTCCAACCCTGTGGATGCCAAGTCGTACGACACAACCCGTCTGCGCCATGACTTCCTCATCGAGCGCGTGTTTGCACCCAACGAGGTAAACATGGTTTACTCCATGTACGACCGCATGATTGTCGGTGGCGCTATGCCTGCCGGCGAGAGCCTGCTGCTCGAAGCCATTGACCCGCTCAAGGCTCCGTTCTTCCTTACCCGCCGTGAGATAGGTATCTTCAACGTAGGCGGCAAAGGGCGCGTCATTGCCGGTGACCACACCTTCGAGCTCGACTACAAGGATGCCCTCTATCTCGGTCGCGGTGACCGTGAGGTGCGTTTTGAGAGTCTCGATGCAGCGCATCCCGCACTGTTCTACTTCAACTCCGCTACCGCTCACTGCACCTATCCTGACAAGAAGGTCACCAAAGCCGATGCCGTGGTTGCGCACATGGGTAGCCTCGAGATGTCCAACGAACGCGACATCAACAAGATGCTCGTCAACCAAGTGTTGCCTACCTGCCAACTGCAGATGGGTATGACCGAACTTGCTCCGGGTAGCGTGTGGAACACGATGCCTGCACACGTTCACAGCCGTCGTATGGAAGCGTACTTCTACTTCGAGGTGCCCGACGACCAGGCTGTATGCCACTTCATGGGCGAGGTCGAGGAGACGCGCCACATCTGGATGCGTGGCAACCAAGCCGTGCTCTCACCCGAGTGGTCGATCCACTCCGCTGCCGCAACCCACAACTATACCTTCATCTGGGGTATGGGCGGCGAGAACCTCGACTACGGCGACCAGGACTTTAGCAAAATAACAGATCTAAAATAATTAACCTATGAGTACACAACAAAAAGTTATGACCAACTGGCGTTGGATCATGTGTGCGATGCTTTTCTTCGCCACTACGGTCAATTACATGGACCGCCAAGTGCTGTCCTTGACCTTCAAAGAGTTCATTCAACCCGAGTTCCACTGGACGGACTCCGACTACGGAACCATCACCGGTGTGTTCTCCATTGCGTACGCTATCTTCTGCCTCTTCGCAGGTAAGTTCATCGACTTTATGGGCACGAAGAAAGGCTACCTCTGGGCAATCATCGTTTGGTCGCTCGGCGCCGTACTGCACGCAGGCTGCGGCTTCGTAACCGAGCAAATCATAGGTCTGGAGAGCAAAGCCGAATTGCTGCAAGCCACCGGCGATATAGTGAGTTCAATAGCGATGATCAGTGTCTATCTGTTCCTCGCTTGTCGTTTGATCCTCGGACTTGGTGAAGCCGGTAACTTCCCTGCTGCCATCAAGGTAACCGCTGAGTATTTCCCCAAGAAAGACCGTGCCTTTGCTACCGCTCTGTTCAACGCCGGTGCATCCGTAGGTGCACTCGCTGCTCCCGCTACTATCCCTCTGCTCGCCAAGAGCCTCGGTTGGGAGATGGCGTTCATCATCATCGGTGCCCTGGGCTTCATCTGGGCTGGTATCTGGATCTTTGTCTATGACAAACCGACGGAATCCAAACATGTCAACGCCGCTGAGTTGGAGTACATCAATTCCGATGAAGAACAAAGTGACAAGCCGCAAGCTGCAAAACAAGAAAAGCAGATGGGCTTCTTAGAGGCATTCACGCACAGACAGACCTGGTCGTTTGCGTTTGGTAAGTTCATGACCGATGGCGTATGGTGGTTCTTCCTGTTCTGGGCTCCGGCATATTTCCAGGATCAATATGGTATCAAGGCTTCTGATCCGCAAGGTATAGCCCTTATCTTCACCCTGTATGCGATCGTAACGGTTATTTCGCTGTTCGGCGGTTACCTGCCTAAGATCTTTGTCGAGAAGCATGGCATGGAGCCCTACGCAGGCCGTATGCGCGCAATGCTCATCTTCGCCTTCTTCCCGCTGCTCGCTCTGTTTGCACAACCGCTTGGCGGTGTTTATGGTCCGTGGGCTGTAGCTATCATCATCGGTATTGTCGGTGCAGCGCACCAAAGCTGGTCAGCGAATATCTTCTCCACCACAGGTGATATGTTCCCCAAGTCGGCTGTCGCTACCATCACCGGTATAGGTGCCATGGCAGGTGGTGTAGGCTCGTTCCTGATCAACAAAGGTTCAGGTGTGCTCTTTGACCACGCTGCCGAATTAGGCGAAGCGTTCCAATTCGTGGGTTTCACAGGCAAACCTGCCGGATACATGATCATCTTCTGTATCTGCGCGGTCGCTTACCTCATCGGTTGGTGCGTCATGAAATCGCTCGTGCCCAAGTACGAACCCGTTGTTGTAGAATAATCTACTGCATGCAAAAAGGCGGCTCACGATGAGTCGCCTTTTTTGTTGCCTTGGTTTCGTTTATCGGATCATGTCGTCGCCGAAGAACGGTTGCAGTGCGGCAGGGATGCGGATGCCTTCCTCCGTCTGGTTGTTCTCCAGCAGGGCGGCAACGATGCGCGGCAGAGCCAGAGCCGAGCCGTTGAGCGTGTGGCACAGCGTCACTTTCTTGTCCTCCGCACGGCGGTAACGGCACTTCAGGCGGTTAGCCTGGTAGGTGTCGAAGTTACTCGTCGAACTTACTTCGAGCCAGCGGTGTTGGGCTTCGCTATATACCTCGAAGTCGTAGCACAGTGCAGCGGTGAACGACATGTCTCCGCCCGACAGACGCAGGATGCGGTAGGGCAGTTCGAGTTTCTTCAGCAGTCCCTCGACATGCGTGAGCATCTCTTTGTGCGAAGCGTCGGAGTGCTCCGGCGTGTCGATGCGAACGATCTCGATCTTCGAGAACTCGTGCAGACGGTTCAGTCCGCGTACGTCCTTGCCGTAGCTGCCGGCCTCGCGGCGGAAGCACTCGGTGTAGGCGCCTTGATCGGCAGTTTGTCCTCGTCGATGATCACGTCGCGGTACAGATTCGTCACGGGCACCTCAGCCGTCGGGATCAGATACAGGTCATCCACCTCGCAGTGGTACATCTGTCCCTCCTTGTCGGGCAACTGACCCGTGCCGTAACCCGATGCAGCGTTGACCACTGTCGGCGGCATGATCTCGGTGTAACCGGCTTTGTTTGCTTCGGCGAGGAAGAAGTTAATCAGCGCGCGTTGCAGACGTGCACCCTGACCGATATATACCGGGAATCCTGCGCCGGAGATCTTCACGCCCAGATCGAAGTCGATCAGGTTGTACTTCTTCGCCAGCTCCCAGTGCGGCAGTTTCTCGCTCTTGGCAATACGCTCGGCAGCGATGGCTTCGTCGGTGGCTGCATCCCAGTTCTTCAGGGCTACAGCGCCGTCCTTGGCGATGGCGTCGATCATCGGCTGGTTAGGCCAGTTGCCGATGGTTACGGCGAGGTTGTCCTCAGCCGATGCGCCTTCGGGAACGATAGCGTACGGTACGTTCGGGATAGTGAGCAGCAGGTTGGTCAGCTCCTGCTCCTTGGCTGCCATCTCCTGTTCGTAGGTAGCGATAGCTTGCTTGAGCTCGCCGGTCTGTGCCTTGGCGGCATTGGCTTCGTCCTTGCGTTGTCTTTCTGCTGCTGGGCAGCTTTGCGCTCGCTGTCGATAGCCATAACGCGACGGATCGTCTCCTCCGCATTGGCGAAATGTTTCTTCTGTAGTCCCGCAATGATCTGCTCGGGGCTGTCGTAGATTTGTTTGAGTGTTAGCATTGTTGTGATATTTAAGCAGCCATTCATGGCTGCTGCCTTGTTTGGTCAAAAACAAAAATCTCCTACCCAAAGCCGAAGCCTCGGTAGGAGATTTGCTGTATTGTCTCCGCCGATTTATGCTTCAGCAGCTATCGGCTGAATGGAGACGTACGACTTGTTGTCGCGTTTGCGTGTGAAGGTTACGATACCATCGGTCAGAGCGTACAATGTGTGGTCGGATCCCATACCCATGTTTGCACCGGGTTTGTGTACCGTACCGCGCTGACGCACGATGATGTTACCTGCCTTTGCAATTTGTCCACCCCAGATTTTTACACCAAGGCGCTTGCTTTCTGATTCACGGCCGTTCTTCGAACTACCGACACCTTTCTTATGTGCCATAATTGATTAGGATTTAAAAATTTTGGGGTTTAACAAACGATTTCTTTTACTACGAGGTTGGTCAGATCCTGACGGTGACCGTTCAACTTACGGAAACCTTTGCGGCGTTTCTTGTGGAATACAAGAATCTTCTCGCCACGGCTCTCGTTGTCGATGATCTCGCATACTACTTTGGCTCCCTTGACGTACGGCGCACCCACTTTAATAGCGCCGTCCTGGTCTACTAACAGAACCTTCTCAAACTCAACCGTGGCACCGGCTTCGGTCTCCATACGGTTGATGAACAATTTTTTGCCGGCCTCTACGCGAAATTGCTGGCCTTGCATTTCTACAATTGCGTACATTGTATTGTTTTACTGTTAAATTACACGAGCCGGGCGGCTTGATAGATCCTACACGCTGCTAATAACTTGCGTTATCTCATACGTCGTCTATGGCGACTTTCGGAGCCCGAACCCGAAAAAGCGAACAAAGGTACAACAAATATTTTATATTTGCAAATCCTCGTTACCCTGCACCCCACAAATTCTCGCGATAAAATTATCGTTGCTATCTATGGAGTGCAAAACGGGTGTATTGTGCTATTGTTTACCGAACCCGTACGCCGGTAGCCGTATAGGTCTGACCGTCGCGCAGGATGAACAGGCAATTGTCTATCAGCACTTTCTGATTAGCACGGTTGCTGACCGTTGATATGCCGGTCGTTATATCACTCTTGCTTTGGATGCGCAGGGCATAGCCGCTGTTGTTGCCCGCCGAGAGCGTGAGCCTACATGCATCCTCGGTCAGATATTGTACAGGCAGACCGTTGTGCATCAGCGTAGCGGATACCGTGGCAGGCAGACCGCTTGCAGCAAGCGTATAGACGCCGTCTGCCGGCGCATACATACCAAGGGGAACAGTTACATCCTCAGCACTCAGCAATGCCTCGTAGGCGGAAAGACGCATGTTGTAGGCATCTACCCAAAGCTGCGGCACGGAGGGAGTGGTGCTCATCTGGTTTTTCTGCAAGTCGTGACCTATGGTGTAAGCGTCCTGTTTGTCGGCACTGAAGCTCAGGTATGCACGGTCGGTATATCGCTCATCAGCGAGGCTGAGGATGCTGTATCCGCTTGCCTGGCTGAGGTTGTTCCGGCGGCTGACAACCGAGGATGCGGCAGCCGTGTTGAACAGCAGCGAGCCACCTTCCTCTACCTGTACAAAGAACGGTGCAGCTGCATTGAATACCAGCCCTTCCGTCGGCTGTACCTCATACACGCCCAGGCGGTTGTTGTAGGTAGTCGTAAGTGGAGCCTCGCTTGCGCCGGCAGAAGCGTTGCAGAACTTCGGGTTGGCTATGCCGTTCCATCCGGAGTGGTGCGCACCGAAGGTTGAATGGTTCTCGTTGATCGTAGCGGACGAGGCTTCGGTAATGGCGGATGGCGCTGCTGCCGTAAACCGCCATGCGGTGCATTCCTGTGTGCCGAGCATATACATGTGTCCGGGTAGGAGCGTCGCGTCGCCGGCCAACAGATGCCAACCTCTTTGTTGCGTAGCACGACGGTAGCCGTCGAACTCGTAGATGACAAAGTCCCGTTCGCTGCGTGCCGGTTCGTCACTGCCATCGCAGCGGATACCGGTAGCCAGATTCACCTCAAACGGTACGGCGAAAGCAAACCACTGATCAGCCAGATTGCCTTCTGTTGCCGGCAGGCGCATCACTAACTCCAGCACATCGACCGACAGATTCTCGATGCCCGAGATCTGTGCATGGCTGTCCTCACTGTAGTGCAGCAGCAGCGAGTGTACAGTCACCGGCGAAGAAACGGCGAGGTTGCCTTCCGGCGTTACGGTCAGTTCGGCATCGTCGTCGAGGTACAATTCCGCCAGGTCATTGTTGCCGTTGATGATCGTAACGAATGCCTTGTCGTTGACCGATAGCGTGCGTGTGTTGGCGGGGTTGTCGTGCGACGGACCGCCGAGTATAGGATTATCCAGCAGCACCGTTGCACCGTTGAGCTTAGCGGCGGCTGAGGCGTTCCACTCGATCTCGAGGATCGTGCCGCTATTGCCGCTCAGGCAGGTGTTGCTCAGTGAGAACAGGATGAAGCGATAGGTGTTCTCGTTTGTCGGTTGCGACACGAGTTGCAATCCTTCGGCGCGCTCCGTCAATCGGGCTGTCGTCCAGGGCGCTACGCCGTGCAGGTCGAACTGCAGACCGGATACTTGCGATACATTGTCCAGATTGATGGACAATCGCAGAAGCGACTCCTCTTCTATCGGTTCGGCAACGAGCGACAGTTCGTTGGGCTCATACACATTGACCGTCAGGCGGATGGATTTCATGCGCGATGCCGGATCGTTGCTGTAGAGCTGCATGGTTGTGGTAAACGAACCTTCTTTGGTCGGTGTGAACTGTACACGCAGCGTCTCGGTCTGGTTGCGGGCAATGGTAACAGGCAACTCGTTGAGCACGCGGAAACCTTCCATCAGGAACGTGGCGCGTTGCAGGGTAAGCACAGCGTTGCCGGTGTTCCTTACGGCTATGTTGAGGGTGTCGGGTTGCGTAACGGGTATAGAGCCGAAATCCGCCGAAGTAGGAACATTGATCGTCGGACTCTGGATAGTCACATACGCCTGATAAACTGCGGAAACCATGTTCTGTTGCGCGGTATTGACGAGCAGGGTGTTAATCGGGCGGAGGGCGTAACTGCCGCTGCGGCCGTTGAGGCGGAACTGTAGCGTCAACAGATCGCCGTCATCACCACTGACAGGCGTATTGCTCATGTTGTAGAGGATGACGGTCAGGGTGTCGTGCGACTGCTTGGTCAGTGCGAAATGCGAAGCGGCGCGCTCCAGCGGTGTAGCACTGCCCGGAACGAACTCCAACTGCTCGGGCAGTTTGAGCGAGAACTGCACGCCGACAATATCTTCCATATTGTTCATGCGTACGCTTACGGTCACCGTCTCGTCGGATATACCCGAGGCAGGTTGCATGCGCAGCTCATTGACCGAGTACGGGTCAGCGATGAGCGCACAGCGGTTGGCGCCATATACATCGTGGGCATTCACGGCATTCGAGCGGATACGCAACTGTTCGCTTATAGCGCCGTGAACGGTCGGGGCAAACGTGATAACGATGTTCTCCGTTTGTCCGGCGGCAATGCTGAGCGCTTCGTTCTCCACGCTGAACTCCTGTGCCGAGAACTCGAATGCAGTGAGCTCCAGCGGCTCGTTGCCGGTGTTGCGCACTTGCAGCGTGCGGGTATAGGTGCTGCGGATAGGTACGTGCCCGTAGTCAATCGAGGTGTTCACTACCTCAATCTTCGGCGAGAGGAGCGTCACGCTGCCTTCGGTTGCATCCGCCGTCAGTTGCTCGCCATTGGCTCCGGCAAGCGTCAGATCAGCGATGAGCGGGTAAGTGGCAGGCTCGTTGCCGAGCTTGAGGCGGAAAGTCAGCAGTTCGCCCTCGCTGCCTTTGAGAGTGGCATTGGATACGGAGAACACGGCTATACGCAGTACCCCGTTAGCGACGTTAGCCATCAGGCTATGTCCGTTGCTGCGAGCCGAGTTGAGCGCTGCTGAACCGGCTACCAGGCTGAGGCTCTCGCTTAGCCGGATGTTCGCTTGCAGGGCTGTCACCGCATCGCTGTTCGTCAGCGACATACTCACCGTCAATTCATCCCCCGGATGTCCGGAAGCGGAAGATATCGTGAGGGTGTTCGCCGCGTACGAGCAGAGCATCCACGTGCACGTTACTATTATACTGAATATGCGTTTCATAACTTATCGTATTTCAGTACCCATTACGTCGTACGTGCGGTCACCAAGGCGGATAAACAGGTTACCGTTCTGAATGTACTTGCTGCACGTCGGAACGAACGTCGTGCCGTCCAGGGCGGTGGAAACGCCCGGTGCCATCGGCACATTGTGTCCTTGTGCATCGCTCAGAACGATGTTCGTCAGTTCGGCGTCGCCTATCTGCAGCAGTGCGTGACGACCTACGCCGAGCGTCTTGCCCGACATCGAGTAAGCGAGGAACAGGTACTGATCCTCTGCCTGCCATGTGCCGACTTGCTCAAACTCATCGAGGGCAGCCAGCGGCGTGATCGTCTGCTCTTTGTCAGCTGCGAAGGTGCACTGTACACCACCGAGCACTACATCGGTTTCTACGTAGAGGATGCCGTTCTCTATGCTGTAGGAGACATTGCCTTCGTTGATAGCGCTGGTGTTGTTCGTCGGGTGCAGAATCAGGTTGACGGTAGCCACCACGTCGATGATGTTCACATCGGCATCAGAGTTAACGTCAGCTGCCTCGAAGATAAACGGCTGCGGGTTCAGACCGGTGATATAGTTCACTTCGGTGATGACATCCGCTACATCCACGCCCATCGAACCATTGGCATCACCCTTGATAGCAGTCAACGGACGAGCCACTACAGCGTTCGAGAGGTCGTAGGTGCTCAGCGATGTCGTCACTTGGCGGATCACATAGTAGTAATCTTTACCCGGAACAACATCGTAGTCGATAAACTGCACATCCTCTGCGTCGATAAGAGATGAGTTGATGCAAATGGTATCGAACTTCCATCCGGCATCTACATAGCAGTCGCAACTACTCTCATAGTGACGATTCCATTTGATGGTATCCTGTGTCCAGCGGTAGATGTTGTAACCAAGCAGGTCTGCGAAATCTTCTTCGTCAGTTTCCCAAGTAAGCGTTACTTTGCCGAGTCCGGCTTCAGCCATTAGTCCTGTGGACATTGAACCGGCTGCTGCAACTTCCATACGGAAACGATAGTTCTCTTCGGGAATTTCGAAATGCTCATCGTCTTCTGCTCCATATACACGGAAGCGGTTCAAACCGTCGGTTACCGACTTGCCGTCAATCGTGAAGTAAGCCGTATATATCGTACTATCGGCAGACCATGAGCCATTGTCAGATACTTGATGCTGGGTATAAGGTTGACGTACGCCAAACGAAACGTTAGGTGCAACACTTACGTCCATAGCACGGTTGAAATATACTTCGCACTTGTGAGTACCTACACCGATAGGCGGTAACAACTCAAACTCATCTTGGGTATCAATACCATCAACCAAAATCTTCCAAACTATACCGTGGGCTTCTGATGATGGACGAGTGAGCATGTTGGAAAGATCAAATTTTCCAAAACTATGCCCACTTTCAATATCCCAAACTGCTTTACGCACTATGTCTTCTCGTGAAGAGCCAAAATATGATGGGACATTAGCATGATAAATTATTGGTGTTGTAGAACTAGATGCCAACGTTAAGTATTCTTTAAGATATGAATTGTAGCAATTAAACATGTTGTTATTTTGCATTTTATCCATAGCGGTGGCATCACCTAACAATGCAGCCCATTGATATATATTACTATAAGATGCTGTAATGCGATTGTTAACAATATTGCAGTTTGACATCATAAAACTAGTTCCTGCACCATATGCAATGCCATAGCATGACTCCATGCTATGCATAACCACTCGATTTATCGGAAGTGCTCGGCTAAAAAGATAAGTATATGCAATGTCTTCAACTATACAATCTTCTAAGGAGGTTAACTCAAAAAATTGGGAACCATCTTTTTTAAAGTCCTTAAATATCACATAACGAGGTATATTGCTATTATTTGAAGAATTGAACGTAAATCCAATGATTGTCCCCGTTGCTCCATCGGCTTTAGTGAAAACAATCATACTGTCAGGTTTTCCGATAGCATTAATAATACCATTGACAGATACTGAAATACCAGTTTTGTCTTTGAACTTTAATACTGTTCCAGGTTTTATTGTCAATGTAACACCATCCGGTACTGCCAGAGGCTGAGTAACAATGTAATGTACATTAGGATACAGTGTCATATCTTCTGTAATCATACCAGCTATCTCAACACCATTTTCAACAGTCAATACTATATGTTGGGCAAGTGTGCCTTGCATGTTATCGCAAGTAGCAAACAATGTGAGATTGATTTGTCTGCCATCAGCACAATCCGGATTAATCTTCATGCGCCACGAATTAGCAGAAGTAGCTTTGGCGTAACTGCTGATCGGCTTGCCAAAATCCACGGATTCTTGCATATGTGTGATAAGAGACTCATCATCAGGAACCCAATTATCGCCGGAATAATAGCCGGTCTTAATCCAGAAACGAATATTCTCCGCTTGTCCCCAAGCGTTCTTGATGGTGGGGTAAATCTCCAAGATTTCACCTGCGTCTGCACGTCCGTCACCATCACCGCCGTTTTCGTCATTTATACTATACGTTACGAGTGACAATTCCGGTTTACGGTCACTATCCTTAATGTTGTAAGCTGCCAAGAAATTAACATTGCCTAAACCGGCAACCATACGGGTGTGAATCAGGTCACCAAAGAGAAGTTCCCAACTAAGCGTCTCCTTGCATTGCAGCAAGCGTGATACAGCGCCGGCAACCAACGGGCATGCCATACTTGTGCCGTTGAGAAATTTGTAGCGACCTCCGGGGAAAGTACTCATAATCTGTACACCAGGAGCGCGAAGTTCATAATTATAAAGTTGCTCTTCGCCAAATGAGGAATAAATAGGTCCTGTTTCGTCATAGTTGCTGAATCCGGCAAGATTACCGATAGCATCCATAGATGCCTCTACGCCTAACACAAACGTAAATGCAGCAGGGAACATTGGCGCATCAAAGAAGCAATGATTTGGAGCGACCATAGCATGACCATCATTGCCCGCAGCAGCTACGATGACAGCATTGGCGTAAGCACGACCTAAAGCCTGTTCCTCAGCGAGAGAATAGCCGTAACCACCGATAGACATACTGATTACATCTGCGCCATTGGCGGCAGCGTAGTCAATACCTTTGACGATAGTGGCTACGTCACCCGTACCGGTGGATTGCATGACGGTAACCGGCATAATCAATGCATCCGGGTTAGCGCCGGTGATGCCTTTATGGTTATTGCCCACAGCAGCGGCTATACCGGCGCAGTGCGTACCGTGACCGTTGAAGTCTTTTATAGAGCCAGTTTGGTTGATAAAGTCCCAACCGTGGATATCGTCCTTGAAACCGTTGGCATCGTCGTCTTGACCACTGATACCATTGGATTCAGCGGTGTTCGTCCAGATGTTCGCTGCCAGATCCTCGTGCTCAATATCCACACCGGTATCC
>CADBAZ010000041.1 GCA_902792835.1 uncultured Bacteroidales bacterium | reverse complement strand
CCACTCGTTGATGTACTTGCCGTCAGCAGCCAGGTCAACGACTACCTGTGTGTTAACAGCAACGCCGTTGAACGAAGCACTGATAGTCAGACGGAACCAATCGTCTTTGCCGAACTTCTTGGCGAAACTGTCGCCGTAGTTCATCGAGTTAACAGCATAAGCTGTGTTGTTGATAAAGAAGCCGGGAACAACAGCTGCCTCTTTCAGCGAAACGCCGTCTCCTGCTGGAAGATGAAGTCACCGCTCTCGAACGTACCGCTCTCATCCAGGTGCAGAACACTCTCCTCTGCGCCGATAGTTACATCCTCAAACGTAGCCACCTGCAACTCAGCAAACATCGTGGCGCACATAAACGTCGCAGCCACAAATAGATAAAGTTTTTTCATTTGTTTGTTAAATTTTTTGATTGTTAATTAGTATGTATAAACTTTAGTCCCTAAAGGATTAAATGCTTGATTGTCACGAATAATCAGCAACTGCCCGCCTATAATCATTTTTGCATTTTGCATTTTGCATTTTGCATTTATAATTTCTTCAAGCCCTGTCTCCCTCTCCGCATCCGGATGCAGATCGCGTGCACCTTTGATCTCCGTCGATGTCTCTCCCATCATACCTATCTGTTGGTGCAGTGCTGTATAGACTTTGATAAAATCCACGGCACTGAGATGCACCGGCGTGCCATCGGCACGTACCGCCCATTCGATATTCAGTTGCGCCAGGCTGCACGTGTCAGGATGATTGTCCGCATAGCCGTAGGCATACGGAAAGAGCACCCATTGGTTATTCACATACGCATAGTTCTCCGGCAGACGCGCTCCCTCGAATGTCAACTCCTCTTCATCCACCCATTGCGGATAATATGGTTGCTTGTGGAACGACAGTTGCTCCACATACCCCTCACCGCCTTGGTTGTCCGTCCAATGCACGTGCGTGGTGTCAATGCGGTAGTTCTGTTTGGTGTCGGGTGTTCGCACATGATCATCCGGCGTGCGCTCGTACGTCACCCGATAGCCGTGGATCGTCAGCGGGTTGCTGTACTCCGAACCTGCCAGCTCGTACCACTCGTCGTCGGGCAGTCCGTTGCCGTTCTTATCGACGCTGACCATCACGATTCCCGGCTCACACGATCCGCCACCGGCTGCACCTTCCGCAGCACTGGTATAGAACGCATTGCCCTCAACCAGGAAGTCATTCTCGTCCGGCACGTTCACCACCGGATGGTCAAAGCCGAACACCACATATCCTCCCCAGCCGCCAAGACTGATCATCCCGTGCTCGTTGTCGGCAATAGCTTCCTCCGCCTTCATGCGCATGTCGTTGGCATCATCGCCGTCCTCATACGCCGGCATCGTGTTCACAAACTGCCCGGGTGCCGGCATGTACTCATACACATGCTTCAAATACGGCGAGTTCCCCGCCATCATCGTCATCGCAGCCATCACTGCCAAATATGTAAAAACCTTTTTCATTCAAACTATTTCAAACTATTTCAAACTATATCAAACTATTTCAAACAATCTCAAACTTCTTTCAACTCTCAACTATTTATATACAAAACTTATCTCCCCCGGTATATCTCCCGTGCGCACCGACCACTTCAATAGGCCGTCCTGCCCGTAGCAGTGCAGCATTCCAGGGGTGACGTAGTTCTTCGCGTCGGTTACAAACACATCCCGCGTCAGCGGATGCACTTTGATGCCGTAGGGCTTCTGTATCTGCGTTTCCGTACCGTCTGTGATGAAGTTCGTAGTGACCACCTTACGCGTGCGTACATCAACTATCGCGTACGATACCACCTCCTCGTAGTTGATATAGTCCCACGCTGTGGCGCAAGCGTAGAGCGAATCGCCCGTTATATCCAGTGCCGAAACCGCCACATCCAGGCTGTCAACCACCGCGTCGGTCTTCGTGTCGATGCAGTAGAGTTTAGCCGCCGTGTCGAAGTAGTCCCCGCGCGAACTGACCCACAATTGCCCGTGCCCATCGGCACGCACGCGCCAAAGGTTCTTCGCCACATCTATGCGTTTGGTCTCTGTAAACGAGGCTATATCTATCACCGACACCGTATGATCGTAGTCCGGCACCATATACCCGCCGGAGTTAGCGACATATAGTTTGCCGTCCACTGCCGCCAACTCGTCCGGCTGATAGCCCACCAGACACTGCCCGTCAATCGCTAACGTAGCAGTGTCGAAGCGCGCTACATAACCTATCTGTGCATGGCTCGCATCCAGCGACACAGGCCCTGCATACGACGTCACGTACGCATACTTGCCGTCGAAGGTTATATACCGGCAGTTGGGTATATCCACTTGCCCGATCCGCTTGGCGGTCTTTGCGTCCATCACCTCGATCTTGTTCGAGCAGTTGATGACGGCATACAGTCTACCGCCGTAGATCTTCAGGTCGTTGCCCACATCGCCGAGTTCCTTCGGCACGTCGGGGTTCGCCTCGGCGTAGATGTTCCGGCTGTAGGTCGCTGTGGCGTAGTCGTAGTAGTCCAGCGTGGCTTTGTTCGAACCCATATTCCCCTCATTGAGCAGGTAGAACCCCGTCACCTCACTGATCTGCTTTTCGCCCTTCTGCTCCTCTTCCGCCGGAAAAACCACCACATCTTTCCTGCACCCCGCCATCACCGCACTCATCATTGCTATGTATAGAATCTTCTTCATTCAAACCATTCAAACTATATCAAACCATTTCAAACTATATCAAACCATATCAAACTATATCATAATCCGCACGATTCCTTTCCCATTGATCCCCGGCATCGGATAGTTCAGTATCACCTCATATTGCTGATTAAACATATTATTGATCTCCACCGCAAAATACATCCGTTGGCACTCACTCATTTTGCATTTTGCATTTTTAATTTTTAATTCATAACTCACGCTCATATCATGCGTGTACCACGGCTGCTCGTAGTTCGCCGGTATATTCGCGGAGTTGTGATACCGCTCACCTACATAGATAAACGCGTAGTTCACGCTCAGCCCTTTCCACGACAGGTTCGCCATCGCCGAACACGAATGCCACGGTATATACGCTATCTGCCCGCCGTAGGTTATTTCGTTGGGGTCGGTAAAGTCCTGCGCCTTCTGGTAGGTGTATGTCGCGCCGATGCTGAGTAGCACCTCATGCGTCAGATCCAGCGTCGTCGAGGCGTTCACATCCACGCCGCGTATCTCCACGTACCCTAAGTTCATCATCTGCCAGCGGTACTGACCGTTGCCTTTCGGTATTGCCACGATCTTGTTCTTCACCTGGTTGAAGTACCCGTCCGCCTTCACGCTCACCGCGCGACACGCACCCTCCTGCCAACGTTTGTCGTACTGCACACCACCGTCGTACTGGGTTGTGTATTCGGGCAGAAGAGTGATGTTCCCCACGTCGGTGTAGTACAGATCGTTAAACGTTGGCATACGGAAGATGCGTTTATAGTATGCGCGCAGGAAGAGCTCCTCGCTCAGGATTGGCTGATAACTCAGGAACACCGCCGGCGTGAACTGCGGGCGCTGCTTATATGCCGTCGGCATCGCTATGGTCGGTTGGCGGATCTTGTCGAAGATGAACGTGCCTAATACGCTCGCTTGCATCTTCAGGTACTTCCAGTACAGTTGCGTTGCTGCGGCTGCCAGCACTGTGCTGCGTTCGGGATAAACGAAGTTCGCCAGGTTCGCCTGCAGGTAGTTCCACTGGTAGTCCGCACTCAGGCTCACGTCCCAGTTCACATCTTTGTGCGTCACTAATCCCTTCACCCCGACCACTGCCAGCCGGTGCGCCATGCTCACATACACCTCTTGCTGCGTAAAGCAGTTGTCGATATACATCAGCGTCGTGTCGGGGTTGAGGTAACGCATGTAGTCGTTCGTGTATTTTGCATTCACCTGCACGTCATAACCTTTCGTCACGCGCTGGGTGTAGTTGCCTTGCACAAACGCGTTCCTGTCCCACTGCCGCTGGCTGTTCTTCCATACATTGTTCACGATTGCCCCGGGTATACCTTTCTCGCTCTGGTAGTAGTAACCCTTCACGTGCCACTTGCCTTCCGGCAGATACCCGAACAGTCCCACCTCGGCGCGTAGCGCCTGCACATCTCCGTTTTGACGCACTGCTGTCGTGTCCCACGCTACATCGCCGTTGGGTAGCACCCGACGGTAGCGGAAGTGGTAGCGCCCGTGCGCGTAGGTATATTCCGCACTCGCGGAGAGATGGATGTTCTCCGCTAACTTCTGTTCGTACAATACGGAAGGATTAGCCAGACCGAATGTGCCGGCTTTCATCGATACGCTAAGGTTGTAGTTCTTGCCGTCCGTGAACTTCGGACGACGGGTCTTGATATATAAGGTACCTGCGCTGCCGTAGTCTTTCGCAGGCTGGAATATCTCCGACTTCTGACCGTTGTACAGTGCCAACTCCTCGATGTTGTCCATCGAGAACTTGCCCAAATCGACTGTCCCGTTCTGCGCGTTGCCTATCTCTATGCCGTCGTAGAACACACCCACATGGTGCGTACCCATCGATCGCACATCAATCGTCTTCATGCCGCCCACGCCGCCGTAGTCCTTCAGCTGCACGCCGGAGAAGTACCGCGCTGCATCCGCCACGCTCTGCGCACTCAAGCCCTCCAGCCGCGCACCGTCGAGTTTCTGGACAGGTATAACCGGCTCTTCTCTCCGCCGAGCCGTCACCTCCACCTCGTCAATACTGAACTCCCGAAGTATGCTGTCTAACTGCTGATCTCTGACTTCTGATCTCTGACTTCTGAATTCTGACTTCTGATCTCCATACGCAGCATCCGCTGCCTCAACAGCAGCGCACAACAATAGCAATATGTATAGCAGCAAACGTCTCATCTGACCAATCCCAATCCACGAGGACTATAAGCCAAACTAACGTACACCAGGTCTTCTGACTTGTCTCCGTCTTACCGCCTTCCCACCTTTCGGCAGTGGCATCATTGGTAAAACGTTCCTTCTTTCCGGGGTCCCCGAAAGCAATCGTCAGATTGGTTTTGGGGAGAGCCGAGACACGCGTCGCTTTTATTGCGCATTAGCGCAATCCGTGCGACCTCGTTGTCGAAGGCGACTTACAGCAGCGGGTCTGTACAGGACTTTCACCTGTTTCCCTTGATCGTACGCGGCGACAAAGATACAAAAAAAATCCCACATTTACAAAAAAATGCAGGATTTTTTTGCGTTTTATGTCTTCAGTTATTTAATCTGCATACCTCGGACGTCATATTGACTGCCATCGGGCAGTGTAATGAACAATATTCCGTTCTCAATATGCTTGACAGGAGTTATCGCATCTCCTGTCGTATTATCTACTCCGGTACCCGGACTTGGAGCCTCTCCGCCGAAGTTATCCAAGCAGAAGTACGTCGGTGTAGTAAATCCGTACGCATCGGATTTGGTGGTGAACATGTCAAACTCCAGACGCGTTACTGCACCAAGGCTGCTCAAGTCGAGCCACTTCCACTCCTTGAGGGCGAAATGCTCTGTCGCATCCTCGCTGCGGTAGTCGGCAAGATAATATACTATCTCTCCGGTGGATGTCTCGCCATTGAATCCCTTGATCGTCAGACTCAAGTAATCACCCTTACCGAAAGCCGGGTTGGCATAATCGCCTTTGAGTATAGCATTCATCGTATAGGCGCTATTGGTGATATAGAAACCGCTTATAGTCTGAGCTTCAGCCGTGTACGTAAGAACAATCGGATCTCTATAGCCTTCGTACCATGTTGACGGAGCAGCATAATAAGCTACAGCAAAGTTGGTTCCCTCGTATGCACCGCCGGCTGCGGAACGATATTGATCAACGGCATAGTAGCCGACTGCCTCATTGGACTGATCTGCACTAATCACATAGCCCATGTAAGCACCAAACGCCTTGTTCGGTACGTTGCCGAACGCGTAACTGCCGCTATACAAGTAGGTCTCCTCTTCGTCTTCCCATGCATCGTCCACCATCTTATGTCCGCCCTCGGGCAGTACATACTCCTCGAAGGTTGCCACGTTCTTGGCTTCAACCAGCACATGAGCTGATACACTTGCCTGCTGACCGAACTTGTCTGTCACTTGGCAGATATACTCCGTTGCTGTTGTTGCTGTGATGCTGAGGGTAGCCTCGTTGCCTATCTCTGCTGCATCAAACGCTGTGCGCCACGAGTAGGTGTACGGCTTGGCTTGCTCGTACTCGGTTTCCAAGGTCGCAGTCAATGTGACGGCAGCATTGGCGGCTACCGTCCGTTTGGCTATCGGAGCAAGTTCTACAGGACGCAATGTCCACTGAGTTGTGAACACTTCGGTTGCAACCACAGCCTCAGCCGGTTCGCCAAGCGGCGAGAGCGTAACAACATACGCCTTGTAGGATGTCTCTTCTTCCAAACCATTGACAGTCAGGCTCACTTCGGCTCCCTTCTGCAAGATTACTTCCGCGCCTTCGGCTACAATGGTCGCTACATCCGGAGCAGTAACAGCGGCTTGGAGTACAAGCACCTTGGCTGTGCCCAAATTGTCAGTCTTGAGTACAACATCCGCACGGGTGTCTTTAATGTTCTGCACCGTAGGATATCCTTCGGCAAACGCCGGAATCAGGAACAAATCCGGGTCATACTCATACGCACCGATAGTAGGCGTAGTGCTGCGTTCCTTACCGGTGATATCTGTTGTCACAAAGTCGAGTACAGCGGCAGTAAGCAAATGTCCTTCGTTGTCTTGCTTCGGTATGAGCAGACTTGCCGAAGCAAACACAACAGTTTCGTTCAGGTTGCCCTGCTCGTCGGTTGCCCCAACCTGCGTCTTCCAGTCTGCAAATGTGCCGACACTTGCCGTAGGCATACCGAACGTTGCTTCCGGCGTATAGAGGATATTGTGCTCGTAACTGATGTTGCTGTTGGCTGCATTGGCGTTCTTATAGCGAACAGCGTAGCCCTTGTTGGTGGCTTGGAAGATGTTATTCTCAAACCGTGAGCCTTCAACCGGTGCAGCCTGAATATAAAATGGCGACGCTGCTGTACCTGCGGAGTTGAGAACCATCGTATTATAAGCCACAAGCAACTTAGGCAGATTGCTGTTGAAGTTAATGCAGTACGATGCATAGGTCGAAGCATTCTGTACATTGACCACGTTGTTGATGATGCGCAGCACCGCATTCTCTTTGTCTTGATAACTGTTCGGACGGAAGTATAGTGCTTGGAAGTTCACATCATCGGCAGCAAGCGCTGTGAAATAAATATCATTGTAAGCTATCGTAGCCGTTTCGCCGACAAGCAGCCAGTCAATAGCGCAGAAGTTGCTCTTCTTTGCTTCACCGCGGAATGTGTTACCGATGATATGCAGGTTGCTGACTGCATCGCCGTAGATCATCTGATTGCCTTGGTTCCGGAAGCGGTTGCCCTGAATAAGCATATTCTGCTGCAGCGGGTCGGTAGCAGCCTTGTGACCTGCAACAGCCAAGCCCATATAACCGCCTTCCAACACTGAGTTCGTCAGAGCAAAATCGTTGTTGAACAGGTTCTCGCCTGCATCCACACGCAGCAAGTCCAAACGGCTCGTATATTCCGTGTAGCGCTCGGCATAGATGCGGCAGCTGTCAATAGTTACGTGCGTTGCAGCATTATTGACAACAACCACAGTCGGAGTCTGATTGCTCGTAAATGTGCTGGTGAACGAGATACCTTTCACCGTCACATAGTCTGCACCGGCTATCGTAAATACGCCTTTTGTCTGACTGAGCGTATTACCGCTGAACTGGTAAGTTACATCGTTGTAATCGCCCGAAACAGAACGTATTGTCAATGAATTTTCCGCACCGGCACCGCTAATCTCCGGCACCGTTACCTGCTCTGTGTATGTGCCGCTCTCGACAGCCAGTGTTACAGCACCGTCCATACCGATCGAAGCAATAACTTGCAGTGCTGCGGTCAATGTAACATAGTCCGCCGTACTGCTTGCACCGATACGGTAATAGCCGTGCGCACCGCTTACCACGTCAACAGTTGCCGTTACGGCTTGCTTGGGTGCAATCGTGCTGTCGGCGAAAACGATGTTCGTCATCGCAAGCGAAACCTTGTCGCCCACCTCGGCTTCCGAAGAGATACTTCCTACAAACCAGAAGTAATACACGCCCTTCTCATTGATAACATAACTGTCTGTGAACTCGTTAGCTGTTGAGAACGTTGCGGAGTGACCTGTCGTATAGATGTGCCGGTCAGTCAGCAGAGCCGAAGCCGTCTGCTCAAAGCCGGTGATGGTTAGCGGCTTCCGGTCGCCGGATACATAGACTGCGGCACACAGCCACTGCAGGTCACTCGTGCCTTTGGTTGCCTCTGCCGGAGCCAGCGAGCTAACAAGCACGCTATCTACCGCCAGATCAGTAAGCAGGTGCTGACGGACTTCCACTTCAAATCCGCGCATACGGCTGCTCGGCATCTCAACATATACGGTCATCGCACCGTTCTCCGCTGCCGAAATAACGCTCTCGTTCTCTGCCGGCTTGGAGTACATTCCGAATTTCTTATCCGGTGTAGCCTCGGCATCGTACGTATCGCTGTAGTATATATTGAACGGATCGCCGCCGTACAAATACGCTATATCAAAGTCCTTGAACACCAGTTCTACCGCATAGCCTGCATCAGCCGGCTTGAACGTAACATAGCCCTCGAAGTTGGAGCCGTAGTTCTCGTCTGCACCGCCATCGTCGTAGAACATCAGGCTGTTCGCACCTATGGTTACCGTGCCGTTGTCTCCGGCAGCAATGTTTATCACGTTCTTGATAACGCGGCTGCCTTCGGGATCGCCGTTCTCCACGGTTACCGCATTAGCGCTCAGCGTGACAGCTGTCAACGCGGCATCAACGCTTGTGTCAATAGTTGCATCATCCTTGACATCGGCTGCTATAACAAAGTTATTGTGGTACTCCGCCAACTCGGCAGGGGTAGCAAGAGTCAGGGTGGTTGTGGCGGTAGCCGCAGCTTCCGCAAGCACGGTCTCGCCTTGCAGCAGGTAAACCTTGCTCAAGTTCGCCTCGCTGCCTTTCAGGTTGAGCGTCAACGCATCCAGCGTGAGCGGATTGAGTGTGCCTTCCGTCTCTACATCCACATTGAGCAACGCGGCTTTCCGCTCGCCCAATTTAACCAACTTGGTACTTGCCTGACCAACGGTGGTTGTTTGTAGGAACATGTTCTGCAACTTGTACTCCCTAACCGTTGCGTGCCAACCGTTGCCGGTGTACGATGAATAGGAAGTATTCGGGTTGAACACAATAGTCAAAGCACCGTCGGCAGCCGTCGAACGGATCTGCTCGGGTTTCTTGCCGTTCGCATCCAGTTCCCACAACTTCTCGCCACTCGTTCCCTCGCCCGCATATACTATATATTTCGCACGCGTAGAATACGATGATGTGGCATAATATACATCAAAGTCCGTATAGTCAATCTGTATCACATAGCCCTCGTGCATCGGCTTGAATACTATCGTCTGGTCGCACTCCTCGGCTTTGTACTTCGTGCTGTACTCGCTCGCCACGGTGTGGGTGTATTGCCATGTACCTTGTATGCTGAAGGTCTGCGAGCCGCAGGCTTGGATAGCTTTGTTCTCAATTGTCAGCCCGCCTTCAACGGCTGCGAATGCCGTGTACTCCGTGCTGTTGGTGAACGTCAGCTTCTCCAGTACGGCATCTGCCTTCTGCTCATTCAGTGCGGTAGCGGCTATATCGGCTGCCAGCCACAGATAGTTGTCGCCCTCAAGCAGTGATACCTCGTTGGTTGCATTGATCACTACGGCATTGGCGCTTACCTCTGCCTCGCCAAGCAGGTTGGTTTTGGCAAACGTGTTATATTTCGTATAGTACAAGCGGAGTTTGTTTATCTGCGCGTTCGTGTTGTTGGTGTTCAGCGCGAGGCTCTTAACTACCAACGCCGGCTCGGTCTCGGCTGTTGTTATATGGATAGTAGCCAGCAGGGCATTCTCCGTACCGGCTGCCACATTGGCGGTCTGTTTCGTGTTCTCGACGTAACTGATAACCATCGGTTGCGGCGCAAACTCGCAAACAGATGCCGACCAACCGTTCTTGAGGTTGCTTTCGTACGAGATGTTGCACTTGTGCGTAACGGTCAGTTTGCCGTCTGCGGCAGTGCTCTTGATAACTATATCCGATGTCGAGGAGGCTGTCGCCTGAGATATTTGCCACAGCAGATCTTTCTCATCGGTGCTGTTGCCGTTATACACCTTGATGAAGTCCACATACCCCGTCGAACTTGCTGCGTAGTCGGTGTAGAACACTTCTATCTCCTTAAAGGTCAGTTGCACCTTCTTGCCATTGCTTGCCGGCTCAAACACGACCTTGCCGTCAAAGCCTTTGATGACCTTGCCGTCCTTGCCGCCTTCGTCGTAGAAGTTTGCGCACTCACCTACTTTGTAGGTGGCATCGGTTGCCATCAGATACATCGGTTGAACGGTCAGCGTCTTGGCATCGGCGGGAGTGAACGTATTGAATCCGCCTGCGGTAGCTATGCCGGTTACAGTTACAGTTGTTGTGGCATTGAATGCAGCCGAACTAAGGATGTCGCCACCGAGACTGAACGTGTTCGTTCCGTTGCTCAGTGCCAATGGCTCAGTCAGAGTGAATGTATAGACACCTGCGCTCTCTGCGACAGCACCGCCTATCTCCGTCAGCCCTGCAACCGAAGCAGCCTGACCGGAGTAGAGCTTCAGCGCTGTCGGGTTCAGAACAGCGGCATTGCTGCAAGTGAACGTCAGCGACTGCAACTTGTCAGGCGACGAGTAACCCTCGGTAACAATATTGAAACCTGCGGCGGCTACGTTCGCTTTGCCTGCCCATACCTCGCCATCTACAAAACTGTTGTCTCCGGCTGCCGATTTGACGGTCATCGTCTCGAGCAGCACCTCTTCCACCGTAGCTTTCCACCACGACTCTTTCGGTGAAGGGTCTTTGGAGTACAAGCACACCGACATACAGCCGTCAGCGGCACCCGAGACGTACGACGGCAGCGGTGTCACGGCACCGTCGCCCGGAATGTAAGCAATCTGATTAGCGTTCTCCGCAAAACTTCCCGAAGGATTACCGCTCGTGGGATATGTAGTGCCCTCAACGTCGTACTTGCCGTTGTAGATGCGCATGTATACATCCCACGATGCACTGTAACGTGCCAGGGTCAGTTCCTCAAATGTAATCTTGATCGAATAGCCTTCCGTTGCCGGCTGGAAGATTACCGTTGAGAATGCTGATTGTGTAAAATGTGAACTTGCGCCCTTGAAGTCATAGAACGTCAATGGGGCGTCTTTGGATACGGTCTTCGTCTCGTACCCGTACTGAGGCATAGAATAGTCCTCAGCTACTGCTGTGCTGCCAAGCCAACTCACGGCTAATACAGCCAAACAAAGAAATAGTTTCTTCATAATTGGTATATTGATTTATTTATCCATAAAGGGTTGTTTATTCTATTATTTCTGATCCGGGGTCCCCGACACAAACCAACGAAATGTTTGTGGTGGGGAGAGCCGAGACACGCGTCGCTTTTATTGCGCCGAGCGCAATCCGTGCGACCGCGTAGTCGAAGGCGAAAAGACAATCAGGAGCAACTTGCCTCGCGGCAAGCCACCCCTGCATAGCACTCATCAAGTATTGGCAGAAGAACAGAGTGTATGTTGTCTTATTACGCATCAGCACTTTCGTTTAGCGTCAACAAGACAACCACAAACAGAATAAGCCCTAATAGGGAAACCTACGCAGAATCAATATTCCTGCAAGCACCGCACCGCAAGGCTAACGCCTTACGCTACGCTTCCGTTCGTCTCCAGTCCGCGGGAGCTCGTTGAACGCTCGACGTACGGCAGGTCTTCTGACTTACTCCGCGGTTCAGCGTCTTCCCACCTCATAGGCAGTGACATAGTGCTGAATCGTTGTATGGAGAACACAGCAGCGGGTCTGTACAGGACTTTCACCTGTTTCCCTCTTAGCTTTTTTCGCCTTCCTATCGGGGCGAAAAAGAACCGCAGTCGGTATTTTATTTCAAAATCGGGGACAAAGGTACGAAAAAAAAATGATATATGCAAATAATTCTGCAAAAAAAATCGCACATGCCTTATCCGGATGTGCGATTGTTATATAGTAACGCCAGTTGTGATACGCTGTTTTACCGATTCAGCATATTGACGATCGTGTTGGCGTCGGAGCGGGAGAATCCGTTGGCGACGATGGCAACACCGCCGTTGGTTTCGATGGTGATGTCACAGAACATAAGTCCGGCACTGCGCGAAACGGAGCCTATCGACGAAAATCGGATAGTCGTCTCGTCGTAGCCTATCAGTTTCTTTTTGCGGTAGGTAACCTTTTGGGTATCATCGTCAATCACCAATTGATCCGGGAAAACAACGTTCCCGCCTGTTACTCTGCTTGCTGAAAAAGTGTATTTCATATCAGTCTATGTTTAATTCGCCTGCAAAAGTACGAAAAAAAATTGACATTTGCAAATATTCGTGAAAAAAAGTCACAAACGTAGTGAGAAAGAAAATGAAATGACACTTTTGACACTTTCTCATGTAAGACGCTGGAAATGTGGATGTTGAAAAAATGCCAAAAGTGTCAAAGTGTCAAAAGTGTCATGCAATTTTTTTACATTCCTGAACCTAACAGACGACGTGGTTGTTCTCGCAAAAATGCGAGAAAAATGCAAAAAATACTCATGGCTACTCCCTCGCACAAAAATGTGCGAGAAATGCACAATGTTGGCTTGTGATTGGCTTCTAGGTGGGACTAAAGTCTAGGATTCACCCGACAAAACCCCGACTAAACCCCGATAATGGACCGATATTCCCTCGATAATGAACCGATATACCCCCGATAATGGACCGATATTGGCGTACGTTTTTCCGGTACACCTCGACAAAACCTCGACTTAACCCCGACTTAACCCCGACTTAACCCCGATTATCCTGCACGTTTTTTGCCAAAACTCCGGCATGTTGCCCCGACCTCACTCTTCCTCCAGGTTGTCGTAGCGCTGGAAGAGGAAGTCGTTGTAGGGATAACGCTGGATGTGGATGGCTTTGACGCGCTCGTAAATGATCTCGCGCAGCTCGTCGATGTTCGTCTTGTTGCGGGCGCTGATGAAGACGACGTTAGATGTGTGACCGCTACCGCTGTGAGAAGTGAGATCGCTATCGCTGTTTGAACTGTTAAGTTTAGCCATCCATGTGCGCTGGAGCTCCTCGAGGGAGATGTTCTCGCGGGTAGGCGGGAGCAGGTCATCCTCGGCTTGCGGGGTGTAGGTGAACGCGTCGATCTTGTTGAAGACGACGATCTCTTCCGGACGGTTGACGATGGTCTGTTTCTGGTCTTTGGCGCGGTACTTGGCTCTGCCGGAGGCGTTGCTGTTCTCGCTCCACGGGTCGGACTCCTCGATGCGGTGGTCTTTCTCAAGCAGCTCGTTGATGGTCTGCTCCACGACCTCGTATTGCTCCTCGAAGTTCGGGTGCGAGATATCCACCACATGGATCAACAGATCGGCTTCGCGCACCTCGTCCAGTGTCGATTTGAACGACTCCACGAGGTTGTGCGGGAGTTTGCGGATAAAGCCGACGGTATCCGACAGCAAGAACGGCAGGTTGTCGATTGTCACCTTGCGCACCGTCGTGTCGAGGGTGGCGAAGAGTTTGTTTTCGGCAAACACGTCGGATTTGCTCATCAGGTTCATCAGCGTGGATTTGCCGACGTTCGTATAGCCGAC
>CADBAZ010000040.1 GCA_902792835.1 uncultured Bacteroidales bacterium | reverse complement strand
TCTTCCTGTTCGGCGAGGTTGTTTACTTTCAGCACAATGCCGTCCGTTGCCACAGGCAGATTCTTGCGTTCGGTGTCCCAAAAGGCAATGAACGCCATCACCTCATCCACATCCTTGCAGACCTTGATTGCCTCGCTCACAGGGAATCCCCATTGCCGCGCCAATTCCAGCCTTTCGAAATGTGTTTTCCCCGGCAACTGCTCGCCTAACATATAATATAGGTAACACGTCAAACCCCGTCGTGCCACTTCGCGGCTGTCTTGTAGTTTCAGTGTGCCGGACGCTGCATTCCTCGGGTTCGCAAATAGCGGCTCTTCCTGTTCTTCCCTCTGTTTGTTCAACGCCTCAAACCGCTCCCACGGCAACAGCACTTCACCCCTCAACTCCAACCTTTCAGGCGCACCACTTATCACTTGCGGTATTCCCGCAATAGTCTTTATATTCGGCAGCACATCATCCCCTTCTGTTCCGTCGCCTCGCGTCACGGCGTGAATGAGTTTCCCTTTCTCGTACCACAGCGATATACTCAATCCGTCGTACTTTAACTCCGCCACAATCTCCACGCCTGCGGGCAGTTTCCGAACCCAATCTTCCACCTCTTCCCGCGAATACGTATTCGCGAGTGACAACATCGGATACCTGTGCTTGATTCTTGGAAAACTGTCAATCTTGCCGATGTCTGATCCTACCTTCTGCGTCGGGCTGTTCGCGTCGTACAACTCCGGGTGTTTGGCCTCCAGTTCTTGCAGTCTGTGCATCTTCTCGTCGAACTCCCTATCGGACATAGTAGGTGCAGACAGAACATAGTACTTGTAGTTCTGTTCCGCCAACTCTTCCCGCAGCGCTTTGATCTCTTGCTCTGCACTGAGTCCGGTCTCTTCTATCGGCAAACTGTCAAATAAGTCCATTACTTCATCAATTTAAGCGCCTTCACTTTCCCTGCATAATAAACCCGGATCACATATATTCCCGCCGGCAGTTCATTCCCCACCGGACACGGCGAATCCGTTATCTGCGTTATGCTTTGTGCCAAGTGACCGGTTATGTCGTAGATCTCATAGTACCCGTGTTGCTCGCCGTCGCCTGTCTCGCTTACGTTTGTCAGGAACGTCTCGCCGTCAATCACCGCAATAGCCGTATATTCTATCGGATCATATTCCGACGAGGGGATAGAGCGTGTGCTGTCCAACCGCAGTCCCACCAGCACCGGATCGTGGTCACTGTAGCGGAACACCGTCTGGTCATTCGACTTGTCGTAGGTATAATAGTCCGACTCATCGGAGTTCACGTGCCATGCATTCATTCCCGTCACCTGCTTGATCAGAGCATCGTTGGCTATAGCGTGGTCGAGGTAGCCTGCCTGTTCGCCATAAACGTACGAGTAACTCGAGTCCGCGTGGAAATACCGGTGCAAGTCGTACATGTTTGCATCCGTCAGCGTGCGTATCGGGTCTTCAAACGCGTAGGCGTTCAAGTCTCCCATGATCAGCACATCTTTGTCCTCATAGAAGCTCTGATACGAAGCCATATTCTGCAGCAGACTGATTGCTTCCAGTGTTCGATTGTAGTTGAATATACCTTGTCCGTCACCTTGGTCGGCGTTCTTGCCTGTGCCCGTGCCGGACTTCGCCTTGAAGTGGTTGATACTGAATATGAACCGCTCGTCGTTCTCAATCAGGATAAACCCTTGTATCATCTTTCTGCTCTGTACTACGGTGTTGTTGCGCGTCAGCAATCCCACCGGCATAATCCTGTCGCTGCGATACACGTAGCCGGATTTCGTATAGGATCCGCTTGCGCTTCCTCCGTCGTTGACGTAATCGTACGGATCACCCGTCAGTTCGGTCAGGTCGTTCGCAATCTCCGCCAATGCCGTTTGCCCTTGTTCTATCTCCACCAAACCATATATATCCGCGTGAATCCTCGACAGGGCTGTCAGCACTTTCTTCCGTTGCTTCTGGTGCTCGTAGTACGTGTCAGCGCCGTAGCCCGTGCCAATATTCTCCACCAGGTAGTATTCGAGGTTCGCGCCGCACACCAGCACGTTGTGTTGCCCTTTCATATCCACCGACGGCACTTTCTTTTCGATGGCTTCGCGGGTGTTGTTCCCTTCCCACGTGCCGGAAATGTATTCCACTTCCAGCCGGCTTGTCACACGGGCTTTCAGGTTATGCAGCCGCTCGCCGTTACGGTGGTACCCGCAACCTGTCAGACTGAATGCAGCCTTGCCGTTCAACGCGAGCAACTGCTTGTACTCCTCGCTCAACGGTACAGCCTGGTTCGTCGGCGAGAATATTCGTCGCACGCTCATGCGCAAACCTACCGTATTATAGTTCCGGTTCACTATCACCGGCACATCAAACAGCACCGTGTCGCCATAGTTGCAAGCCGCCAGCGCATCGTTCTTCCACGTCGCCGGATCAGGCACGTCGATCTTCACCACCCGTGCCTGAATGCCTGTGCCGCTCAAGAGCAACGCCGCCACAGCCGCTATTCGAATAAACCTTGTTCGCATATCTTTCAACTCTCAACTTTCAACTATCTTACCAGGAACTTCTGCCCATCTTGTATCACCACTCCCTTATATTCTGCACCAACCTGCACTCCCAGTACATTGTACATCGCCTTGCTCGGATCCGGTTTGTGCTCTGAGCGGACATCCACCACTGCATCGGTCTTGGCTGTCAGCGTGAACTCCGTCAGCACTTCTTGTTCACCCAAGCCATTCATCACATACATCGCAAACTCGGCGTCCGAGTTGCCGCTGGTGATTGCTCCGTACATCGCGTCCGACGGCGTGATATCCACCTTGTTGAACTCTGCGCTGCCGAAGCCCGACAGAGCAGGCCCGCCTGTCTCGTCCAGCCGCTTTGCCCAACGTGTCTTCCGGATTCGCCGTATAGCCTCTTCGCTCGGTGCAATCGAACGAACAATCATATTCACTCCGTCAAACGTGATGCTCGCGTTTGCTGTTCCCACAATCGGCACTACGCCTTCCGCTACCAGTGTACCGTCACCGGTGATGATCACGTCTGCGGTCGAAGATATAACCACATCCGCCGTGATGCTCGATTCGTCAGTCAGCACAATCGTCAGCGTCTCCGTACCCGAATATTCAATCACCGTGCCTTCTACCTCGCCGTCTTCTACATCCAGACCCGTCAGCGTCAGCGTGTTCTCTTCCGTGTCATATACCAGTGTTCCGTCGCCGTTGATATCTATTTCCGTCGTTGGCGCTTCCGGATCCACCTTTATCGTATCGCCGTTAATCACCACAATCGCCTCTCCCTTTCGATCATCCAATGACAAGATCTTTCCCGGATACTGCTCCCAATCGCCGGATCTTGTGTAAGCCTCCAACGCTTCGGCAGGCACATAAAGCGGCGCACTGCTGCTCATGCCGAGGAATACCGTATTGCCCAAATCCGGCGGAGTCATTGCCAGACAAATCATCTCCTCCAAACCACTGCACTCCCCGAAAGCATTGTTGTCAATCATCTTCACACTGTCTGGAATCGTTATGGTCTTCAGACCCGTGCAGCCGTAGAATGCATTCCAACTGATCTCTTCGAGTTTGCTGCCCAGTTCCACGGATTGCAAGTAAATGCAATCGTAGAACGCATAACTGCCCACTTTCGTTATGGCGCTGTCTAAATAGAGATGTTCCACCTGATCTACATAATCCTTATCGTGCCACGGTGCGTAACTTCCGAACGAAAAACTCGGCATCTCTCCCTCGCCCCAAATGTACAGATTTCCCTTGCAGTCCAGGTGAGCTGTAACCATATTGCTCAACCCCCACGTCATCCCCTCGCAGTAATATAGCGGCACTTCAAGCATGTTGCCGCGAACGACAGCTCCCGTCACGTCAAGTATTGATTCCGGAAGAACGCCGCTCTCCGCCCAACTTGCATCTTGTGTCGTGACGCCGACCTTTATACTCTCTGCGCCGCTTGGAATAGAAAGTATACTCCTCGCAACGCTACCCTCAATGGCTGCATGACCGTTTTCAAGCACCACTAATTTCGACACTTCTAAGAATGCGGCAAAACCGGCTACCTCTTCCCAGTTCCAGCCCTCTTGGTCTGTGCCGCCTGAGAAGGCGTATAGTTCGCCAAAGTCTTCATGAGGCATGCCCTCTAACATATAGTCCGCGCCGCCGTCTGTCCATAAAGAATTCTTAAAGCCCGTTTCTGAGCTGTTGTCGGTGTCCCAAAACAGATCAACCACATTGACAACATAGTTGGTCGTTGTTTCCCCTTCAGTCTGACCTTCGACAACCCCCTCGGCAACCTCGTTACTGAACTCCGCATAAAAATATACGTTTTCTGCGTCCGAGCAGAAGCGGATACGGTACAAATTTTCAAGTTCTGCAAATCCGTCAACTGTGTCCTCTGCCAGATACGCTTCCGGCACTCTTTGCCAATCCGAGAAATCCCCGTCAATGCTTATACTCGGCGCTTGTTGCGCCATTGCACTTTGCACGTGTGTCATTACGCACAATACACTTGCCGCTACGGCAATCAATAGAGTAGATAGACGTTTCATATTCGTGGTGTTTAGATGTTGGTATTCGCCTTTCTGAACATAATTCCGCGACAAAGTTACGAAAAATTTTGCATAAATGCAAATAATTCTCACTTTTTTTCGCTTTTTTCTGCATTTTTTTGCATTTTTATTTGCACCTTTCAAATATTTTTTGTATCTTTGCATCCAATTTCATCCAACATCAAACAACTTCAAACAACATCAAACAACATCAAACAATCTCAAACAACTTCAAACAATCTCAATCCATTCTCACTACTCCCTCACCCCCTTATCCGAAGCATATCGTACCCTCACCATAGAATAACCACAACATAACCACAAGATACCCATAAGATAAAACGCATATTTTTACAATTATATACATACACTATATATATACCCAGTATATATATACATTTTACCTTAAAACCATGGCAAAAGTAAGCAGAATTGACGGCTCTAAAGTCCGCGGTAAAACCAACAAAAAGAGCGACTTGGTGCACCGCACACGCAACGGCGCGGAGCATCAGTATCACATGAATCACTACCAAGGGGCTCCGTCCAAAGCGCAGAAAGCCCACCGCATCCAACACGGCAAAATCACCACTATCCTCAACCCGATGATGGCGGATCCCGTGCAGGTCAAACTGCTCACGCAAGAGATGGAGAATTTCAACCGCGAACATATTGTCGGCAAGTTCCTCACCGTTCGCCAATATGCCTACGCCAAAATTCGGCAGCAGCTCTTGCTCCAGAATCCTCCCAAGCAACTCAAGGCAACCGACAAGACGCCTCTCCCGCGTGGTATAACCCTGCAAATCAAACCCTTTGCCGAACTCTCTGCCCCCGAACTCTACGAGATCCTCAAATCCCGTTTCTCGGTCTTTGTGCTCGAACAGGGTATTCGTTACCTCGACGAAGACGGCATTGATCTTGCTGCCACACACATAGCTCTGCGTCGCAAAGCTCAGGTCATCGCCTACGCGCGCTTGTACGAAGTTCCCGAGGACAACGTTCCCAAGTTCGATGCCCGTGGTCAACTCATCCCCCAACCGCGCATCCTTCGTGCCGGCAGAATGCTTACCACCGAACGCGGCAAAGGTTATGCCCGTCTTCTTATGATGCATCTCATCGCCGAAGCTAAGCGCCAGGGCGCCGGAATCCTACGCGTTCATGCCCAACAGCAAGCCGCGCCCTTCTACCGCCACTTCCGTTTCCGTGCCCTCGGTGACCCCTTCCTCGAAGCCGATCTCCCGCACATCCTCATGGAACGCAAACTCTCGAAAAAGTAAAATATTCCCGATATAGTAATAAAATTTACCCGAACATAGTAATGAAATATACCTACGAATATACGATCCGCTACACGGATGTGGACGACACCAAGCACCTGCGTTGGGTGGCTCTGGAGGAGTACCTGTTGGAGGTAGCCGGCACAGTAGCCGATGAACTGGGGTTTGGCATTGCCGTACTTCATCCCCGTGAACTGACATGGATCATCACGCACCTCTCGTTGGAGATGTCCTATATGCCGATGCCCCAGGAACACATCGTGTTCGAGACTTGGATTGAGCAAAACGCTCACATGCTTTCCACCCGTGACTACCGCATATATCTGAAACCCTCGCCCGACAGCAGCCGCCAAGATTGGCGGCTCATAGGCTCATGCAAGAGCGTGTGGGCTGTCCTTGATATGGAGAAGCGCGAGATTGCGAACGTCTTTGACGACCCGATTTTCGCCGACTGTGTGGACGGCGAGGTGCTGCCGATGGCGCGTGCACCGAGGATGATGGCGCTCACCGAGGCTCCGCGCGTACCTTATATTATACGCTACTCCGATCTCGACTACAACCGCCACTGCAACTCGTGCAAGTACCTGCAAGCGATGCTTGATGCCTATCTGCCCTCAGCCATGAAAGGCTGGCAACTTGGTCAAGCACCGGGCGCAGCCAACATAGAGCAGCCGGCAGTCAGCAGTCAGCAGTCAGTAGTCAATCGTGAGAGTTGGCGGCTGGATATCCATTATTCCCGCGAGGTGATAGCCGGAGAGCAGACAACCATCGCCTATGTGGACGACGGCAATTTTGTCCGTTACCAGCTCCTCAACGCCGAAGGACTCACCTCCTGTTCGGCTGCACTGACCCGTAACACTTAAATATTAATTTTTCATTTTTCATTTTGCATTTTTAATTTTGCATTTTTAATTTTGCATTAATCATGAATACTTCCCCCCAAAAGCGCCCTGCTGAACTCGAATGCGACGTGGTGCGTTTCCAGAACAACAAAGACAAATGGATAGCTTTCATCGGATTGCTTGACGGTCGCCCTTATGAGATCTTCACCGGCCTTGCCGATGACGACGAAGGCTTGCTCATCCCGAAATCCGTCAATAAAGGTAAGATCATCAAGGTCGTTCAGGAAGACGGCACGAAGCGCTACGACTTCCAGTTTGTCAATACGCGTGGTTTCAAAACGACGATGGAAGGACTGAGTTACAAGTTCGACAAGGAGTTCTGGAACTATGCCAAACTGATCTCCGGTGTGCTTCGTTACGGCATGCCTATTGACCAGGTTATCAAGATGATCTCCGGTTTGCAGATGGACTCCGAGTCAATCAACTCCTGGAAGGTCGGCGTTGAACGTGCCCTCAAGAAGTACCTCCCCGCCGATCAGCAAATAGAGGAAGTTGAGCAATAATCAAACGTTTTCTTGCAAAGAAAACCATTTTAACTCTTTAACGTGACGCAGTCACCATTTTAACTATACTATGCACGAACGATTAGTAGGCACACTTATCCTCTCGCGTTACGGCGCAGAGGTACTGACGGACAATAAGGTCGTCAGCGAGAACATCGCTGTCCCGCCGCGTTACCTGCGTGGCGCAGAAGACGGCGACAAGGTCATCGTGGAGATCATCCACGCGGCTACACGCAAACAGCCGCCCATGGGCAAAGTCGTTGATGTGCTCGGGCATAGTGGCGACAACGATGCCGAGATGCACGCCATCCTTGCCGAGTTCGGTTTGCCCTACGACTATCCGAAAGAGGCTGAACAGGAAGCCGAAGAGATTGACTCCGACATCTCGACGCAAGAGATCTACCGCCGCCGTGATATGCGTGACGTGCTCACCTTCACCATCGACCCGTTCGATGCCAAGGATTTCGACGACGCGCTTTCGTTCAAATGTCTAACATCTAACAGCGAAAGCGGTCTCACTTCCAACAGCGAAGCGGTCTATGAAATAGGCGTTCATATCGCCGACGTCACGCATTACGTCGAGCAGGGCACACTCCTCGACACCGAAGCCTACAACCGTGCGACATCGGTCTATCTTGTCGATCGCACGATACCGATGTTGCCTGAGCGCCTGTGCAACGAACTTTGTTCACTGCGCCCGAACGAGGACAAACTCACCATGTCGGTCATCTTCACCATGGACAGCAAAGCCAAAGTCCTCAAGCACAAGATCTGCCGCACTATTATCCGCTCGGATGTCCGCCTTGATTACGACCAGGCACAGGAAATCATTGATAAAATGAGTGCTCATAGTTTAACTATAAACTCTCAACTTAACGACTTCTCTCAACTTTCAACTTTCAACTCTCAACTATATTCGGCTATTGCCGAACTCAACCGCCTTGCGGGTATCCTTCGCGAGGATCGTTTCCGTCACGGAGCAATAGACTTCGAGCGCGAAGAGATAAAAGTACTTGTGGATGACAAGGGCAAACCTACGGGCTTTAAGTTGGAGGAATCCACGCCCTCGCATCATCTCATAGAAGAGTTCATGCTGCTCGCCAACCGCACGGTTGCGCAACAACTCTCCGACACGAACAAGGATGTCGTGTATCGTGTACACGACGTGCCCGATCCTGATAAGATCGAGGCACTCAGCAAGTTCGTGCATCAGTTCGGCTACTCGATGAACCTGCCCAAGCGCGATCAGAAAAACGAGAACGGCTCGCGTTCGGCTACCAAAGCCATCAAAAAACTCCTCTCGGATAGCACCGGCTCGGTTGAACAAGAACTGATTCACACCCTCGCTATCCGCACGATGCCGAAGGCGTTCTACTCCACGCACAATATCGGACACTATGGCTTGGCGTTTCCGTACTACACGCATTTCACCTCGCCTATCCGCCGTTATCCCGATATGATGGTGCACCGGCTTGTAAACAAATACTTGCTCACAGGTAAAACGCAATCGACCATCGGCGATCTCGAAGAGTCGTGCCGCCATTGCTCCGACCGCGAACAGCTTGCCGTAGCCGCCGAGCGCGCTTCGGTTAAGTACAAGCAAGCCGAGTGGATGGAGCAACATCTTGGCGAAGCCTTCGACGGTATCGTTTCCGGCGTGACGGACTACGGATTGTACGTGCAACTCACCGACAGCCATTGCGAGGGACTGCTGCATGTGCGCGATCTCGGCACTGAGGAGTATTGGGCATTTAGCGAGGAGAACTATTGCCTCATCAACGAGCGCACCGGCGAGAAACTCACCCTTGGCGACAAGATCCGCGTCGAAGTACTGCGTGCCGATGCGCTTCGTCGTCAGATTAACTTCAAGCGTGTACAACAATGAGTGAGCGTTTATTGGACATAGCAGGCGTCAAGACTCCTACGCGGCGGATGGTGCTCGCGGAGAATGTGCATGCCGGGTTTCCCTCACCCGCGGCGGATTATACCGAGCGGATTGATATAACCGACGAGATCATCCGTCACCCCGAGACCACGTTCTATGCGCGTATTGATGGCGATTCGATGCAGGATGCCGGAATCCGTTCGGGCGATCTGGTGGTTATCGACCGTTCGTTGCAAGCCTCCGACGGCGACTTTGTGGCTGCGTATATCGACGGGGAGTTTACCATCAAAGAGTACCGCTTTGACTGCAAAGAGAACTGCGCCTGGCTTATTCCGCACAACAGCCGGTTCAGCCCTATCCGCGTCAGCGAGGAGAATGCCTTCATGATCTGGGGAGTGATTACGTACACTATCCACAAGTTGAATAAATAGACCGTTTCACTGAAAGAGTAAAGACCACTGCGTTCAAAGACCGCTTACGCTCAAAGACTGATTAGGCTTTTGTCTTTTGTCTTTGAGTGAGCGTAGCGAACGGTCTTTTTACTAAATGATAGGTAAATGTTTGCCTTAGCGGATTGCAATAACTTTTTCGTGAGTTGCGAACGGGTGTTCCGTCCGGACTTGCGCGACAAACCCGTGGTTGTGCTGTCGGGCAATGACGGTTGTGTCGTCGCGCGCAGCAACGAGGTGAAGCGTTTGGGCATCAAGATGGGTGTGCCGTTCTATCAGATTCAGAACGAGGTAAAGAAATACGGTATCGTGCATTTCTCTTCGAACTTCGCCTTGTACGGCGATCTGAGTTCGCGTATTATGCGCATCCTCAGCCGATACACATCCGACCTGCAGCAATACTCCATCGACGAGGCGTTTCTTGACCTGTCGCATCTCACCACTTCCGACGATATGCTTTCCACCTGCCGCACGATTCGCGCCGATATCCTTCGCGGTGTGGGTGTGCCCTTGTCGTTCGGGATTGCTCCCACCAAAACGCTCTGCAAGGTGGCAGCCGACTACGCCAAGCATTACGAGGGGTACCACGGTGTCAGTATCATCGACACCGATGCCAAGCGCCGCAAGGCTTTGTCCGCCTATCCCATAGGCGAGGTGTGGGGTATAGGTCGGCAGACGCGCCAGAAGTTGGAGAAGAGCGGTATCCGGACGGCTCTGGATTTTGCCGAACACAGCGAGGTGTTTGCCCGCAACCTCTTGGGCAAAACAGGGTGGGAGACGTGGCGCGAACTCAACGGCGATCCGTGTATCATCACCCGGGAGTTGCCGATGAAACAGTCGATCACCTACAGCCGGACATTTGCTCACCCGGTTACCGACCGCGCTTTGCTTGAACAAGCCATGTGCGAGTTCTGCGCCAATGCAGCACTCAAACTCCGCAAGCAGCAGAGCGTGTGCCGGCAGATGATTGTGTTTGCTCATGCCTCGCGATTCAACGACGAGCCCTTGCCCGCTATCACCGAAACCGTCACCTTCGCGCAACCCACCTCTAACACACAGGAACTTATCGAACGATTACTATATGTCGTGCGCAGTCAGTGGTGCGAAGGCGTGCCGTACAAGCGCGCAGGGGTTATCCTTATGGGAATAGAGTCCGCTGCAGCCAGGCAGCAGCAACTCTTCGACAATCGTGACCGCGACCGCGACAACCGTCTGCAACGAGCCATCGACAGCGTGAACGCACATTACGGCAGGAACACCATCCGTCAGGCTGTCTATCTGCCCGCAGGGGAGAAACTGTTCGAGGTCGGGCGGAAAAGTCCGGCTTATACGACGAATCTTCGTGAGATAATTACGTTGAAAGCATAGAGATTTCTGCCTGTTTGGCGAAATTTTGAAGATTTTTACGTTTTTGTGCAAAAAAAATCCACAATCATTTGCTAAGTTCATTTTTTTTTAGTACCTTTGTACGCCGAATATGTGCATTAGGCTGTTAAGCCGTTAAATGGTTAAGCTGTTAAATTGTTAAAGATATGCGTAAAATTTTTCTTTCATTCGTTTTGATGTTGTCGGCTGTCAGTGTGATGGCTGCGTATTATGTTGCCGGCAACGGCGCGTCGGGTAACCCGTGGTGTGATGGCAAGAGTTGGGTAGTCAACGGTAGCCCGATGACCGACCAAGGTAACGGCACGTGGGCTGTTACGTTCCAAGGTGTGCCGGTAGGTAGCTATGAGTTCAAAGTAACCAACGGAACAAGTACCTGGTACGGTATAAGCAAGTTCTCGCAGGACGGCTCGAACATCACCTGCTACGGCTCGGACAATATCCAGTTTATGCTCTCCGAGGCGCAGAATCTGACCGTCACGTTCAACGGTTCGAAGATCTGTCTGCAAGGCTCTAAAGGCGAACAAGAGCCCGATCCCGAAGATATAGGTGCAACAGGTGTGCCTGCGGAGTACGAGGGCGTAATGCTGCAAGCGTTCTATTGGGAGTCCTATACTCTGCAAACCTTCCACCGTACGAAATACATTGACCTGATTGAATACGCCGATGCTATCGGTACGAACTTCGACGCCGTGTGGATGCCACCTTCGGGACAAGGCGGCGGAGTAGGGTACTACACCAAGTGCTACTCCAACCTTGACTCGGATTGGGGAACAAAGGCCAAACTGCTTGAACTCCTCGGCAAGTTGCATGCGCACGACTGCAAGGTGCTGGCTGATGTGGTAATCAACCACCACGCCAGCAACAACGGATGGGCAAAAGGTTTTGCTGTGAACAACTTCGGCAGTTATGGCACGTATCAGATTTCGTCGAAATATATCTGTTCGGGTGACGAATGCTTTACCAACTCGTCGTCTGACAGCAAGAACCTCGAGAAAGGTGGAGCTGACACCGGCACGAACGATGGCGGTTGCCGTGACCTCGACCACTCCAACGTATATGTGCAGAACATGTGCAAAGCTTATACCCAATGGCTGCTCAATACGATAGGCTTCGACGGCTTCCGCTATGATATGACATTGGGTTATGCCGGGCAGTACCTGTCGATGTACAACCTTGCATCCCGTCCGTTCCTCTCCGTATCGGAGTGCTGGGAGAGTCTGAGTGTCATTCAGACCCATTTGAAAGCAACTAACTACAACACCATGGCGTTTGACTTCCCGTTGAAGTATAAGTTCAACGACTGGAAGGGCGGCTCGAGTTACTCCTACCTAAAGAATCCGAGTCTGCGCAATAAAGGCTTGTCGAAGTACGCCGTTACATTCATCGACAACCACGATACCTTCCGTCGCGCCAACGGGCAGGAGTTCCTTGGTGACAACACCGACATCAGCCAAAAGAAACGTCAGATCGTTGAGGCGAACGCTTACCTGCTGATGATGCCGGGCGTGCCGTGTGTGTTCTGGCCGCACTGGTACACCTTCCCCGACGACATCAACCAACTCATCGCTATCCGCAAGAAAGCCGGTATTCACTCCGAGTCTGCAGTAACGGACGAGGCGGCATCAACCAATAAGTACAAAGCCACCATCACCGGACATCGCGCCCAAGTATTCCTGCGCATGGGATCGAAGCGTGAAGATTATGCAGCCCCGGAAGGATTCACGCTCGAACTCGCCGGCGATAACTTCGACATCTATATCTCCGAACTTACGCCGGTGGATAATATCTCCGTTCAACCCGTTGCTACGAAGCTCATCGACAACGGTACGATGTATATTCTCAAGGATGGCACACGTTACACCATTGACGGCCGCAAGGCGCAGTAAGCTATGAAGACCAAGACTTTTCTGCTGGCACTTGCTGTGCTGGCATGCGCATCGTGCGCTAAGCAACAACCCGCCGCCAACGCTCCCTACGCCTACGGCGCGGACGTCAGTTGGCTCACCGAACAGGAGCGTGACTCTGTGATCTTCCGTGACCTCAACGGCAACGCCGACGAGTGCATGCACCTGCTGCAAGGTATAGGTATGAATAGTGTACGCCTGCGCGTGTGGGTGAACCACGAGACAGGCTGGTGCAATCTGCCCGATCTGCTCGTCAAGGCGCGCCGAGCTGACAGCCTCGGACTCCGGCTGATGATCGACTTCCATTACTCGGACTTCTTTGCCGACCCGCATCGTCAGGATGTGCCTGCTCAGTGGCTCACCTGGCAACCGGCTGATGGCGTTACGCCCACTTACCGTGATACGATAGCACATATTGCCGACTGCGTGCGCGAGCACACGCTCACTGTGCTGCAAGCCCTGAAGGACGAAGGCATAACGCCCGAGTGGGTGCAGGTCGGCAACGAGACGCGCTTCGGCACGCTCTGGCCGTACGGACGCACTACCGACAACGACTACCGCGATTTCCGTGACGGCGAAGGCTGGCGCGATTATGCGCTGTTCACCGCGGTTGGCTATGATGCCTGCCATGAGGTGTTCCCCGACGTCATCGTCATCAACCATATCGACAATGCCTATATGGATAACGTCTGGTTCTACCAGCGTCTCAAGCAAGAGGGCGGCAAGTGGGACATGATCGGCTTGAGCCATTACCCGATGATGGGCGAGTGGAATGGAGGGATACCCTGGCAGCAGATGAACGAACGTGCACGCCTAAACATCATCGCTCTACATGAGGCGTTCGGTTGTCCGGTTATGCTCTCCGAGATCGGTACGATGGAGTTTGACCCCGCCACCTCGCAGCAGGTGATTGCCGATGTACGCTGCAAACTCGACACAATCCCCTGTTTCTCGGGCATCTTCTATTGGGAGCCGCAAGTGTTTGCCGGTTGGCGACCGCAGGAGTATATCCCTCTCGGTTGGGG
>CADBAZ010000039.1 GCA_902792835.1 uncultured Bacteroidales bacterium | reverse complement strand
TTTGATGCGGCCTTTCTGCGAGCGGCGGAATTTAGTTTTCTTAGGTTGTAACATAACTGTTCTGTTCTACAATTTGGTTAAACATTATTGTTTCTTGTTGCGACGGAAACCACCACGACGCTCGCCGCCTTCGCGACGGTCGCCACCGCGGCCTTCCTGCTTAACTGCGAAGTTAGGAGCCAGGTCTTTCTTGCCATAGACTTCACCACGGCAGATCCAAACCTTTACGCCGATGATACCTACCTTGGTCAGAGCGCCTACGTGGCAGTAGTCGATGTCAGCGCGCAGAGTGTGCAGCGGGGTACGCCCATACGCATCGTCGATGCGATGGCCATCTTAACAGCACGGCGGTAAGCGATCTTACCCTCCAGCTGACGGGCGATCTTGGTAGCTACGATGGTAGCGTCAAGTTCCGGACGTTTTACCTCGAAGATGTTGATCTGAACATCCTGTTTGGTAATCTTCTTCAACTCCTCCTTCAGTTTGTCAACCTCCTGGCCACCCTTGCCGATGATGTAACCCGGGCGAGCGGTGCAGACAGTTACAGTTACAAGCTTGAGAGTTCTCTCAATCACGATACGCGAAATACTTGCCTCAGCCAGACGGGCATTCAGATACTCGCGGATCTTGCTGTCCTCGAGGATCGTATCTCCGTAATTCTTACCGCCAAACCAGTTGGAGTCCCAACCACGTACAATACCGAGGCGGTTTGCTATTGGATTAATTTTCTGTCCCATTTCTGTTTACTTTTCAGCGTTAGTATTTTTTGTATCTACGAATACAGTGATGTGGTTCGAACGCTTGCGGATGCGGTAGCCGCGACCTTGCGGAGCGGTGAGCAGACGCTTGAGCATCATGCCGCCATCAACTGTTACTTTGGTTACATAAAGTGTTTCCGAATCAGCCTTCTTGCCGGTCTTAACTTCCCAGTTAGCGATGGCAGATTTCAGCACCAATTCGAGCGAGCGCGCAGCGTGCTTCGTAGAGAAGTGCAGTGCGCCGAGAGCACGGTTCACTTCCATACCGCGAATCATGTCAGCCACAAGGCGCATCTTACGCGGCGAGGTAGGAACATTATTGAGCTTGGCGAAGTACTGCTCTTTCTGAGCTTCCTTACGCGCTTGAGCTGCATTATATTTTCTAGCACCCATTTTAATCTAAATTTAGTGTGTTAATGTTGATTTCAATGGATTACCGATTGCCCGAGTGACCACGGAATGTACGGGTAGGAGCAAACTCGCCGAGCTTGTGACCAACCATGTTCTCCGTGATATACACAGGGATGAACTTGTTTCCATTGTGAACTGCAATAGTATGACCTACAAAATCAGGGGAGATCATCGAAGCGCGGCTCCAGGTCTTAACAACTTCTTTCTTGTTAGCCTCATTCATTGCCAGCACCTTCTGCTCCAACTTAACATTGATAAACGGTCCTTTTTTTAATGAACGACTCATGTTTGTACAATTTTATAGGTTATTTCTTTCTTCTTTCAATTATGTACTGATTCGACTGGTTCTTCGGATGACGTGTCTTGTATCCCTTAGCCAGCAAGCCCTTGCGTGAACGCGGGTGTCCACCTGACTGACGGCCTTCGCCACCACCCATCGGGTGATCTACAGGGTTCATTACGACGCCACGGTTGTGCGGACGACGACCGAGCCAGCGGCTGCGACCTGCCTTACCGCTCTTCTCCAGAGCGTGATCACTGTTACCAACAACACCTACGGTAGCTTTGCATGCAGCCAGCACCTTGCGCAGCTCACCTGAAGGCAGCTTGATGATTGCGTACTTGTCCTCGCGTGAAGACAGTTGTGCAAACGTACCTGCCGAGCGAACCATGCAAGCGCCCTGACCCGGGCGAAGCTCGATGTTGTGAATCAAAGTACCGAGAGGCATGTTAGCCATAGGCAGGGCGTTACCTACCTCGGGAGCTGCCTCCGGACCGGACATAATTGTTTGACCTACTTGCAGTCCGTTAGGTGCAAGAATGTAGCGCTTCTCACCGTCAGCGTAGAATACGAGGGCGATACGAGCCGAGCGGTTCGGATCATACTCGATGGTTTTTACGACTGCGGGTACACCGTCTTTGTTGCGCTTGAAGTCAATTACGCGGAACTTCTGCTTGTGACCGCCACCGATGTAACGCATTGTCATCTTACCGGTGTTGTTGCGGCCGCCGGTCTTCATCTTACCGAACACAAGCGACTTCTCTGGTGCGCTCGCGGTAATTGTCTCGAACGCGCCAATAACTTTGTGTCTTTGCCCAGGTGTAGTGGGTTTGAATTTACGAACAGCCATTGTTAAATATTGCTATAAAAATCGATTGTTTCACCTTCGTGCAATGTAACGACTGCCTTCTTGTAAGCCTGTTTCTCGCCGCGGATCAAGCCCGTCTTCGTATAACGCTGCTTGGCCTTGGGAGCAACAATCATTGTGTTTACATCCAGCACCTGTACATTGTACATTTCCTCTACTGCCTTCTTGATTTCCACCTTGTTGGCAGTACGCTCTACCATGAAGCCGTAACGGTTGAACTTTTCGCCGGCGGCGGTCATCTTCTCTGTGACGATCGGTTTGATAATAATTGCCATAGTATGATCCTCCTTATGCTAAAGTTTGTTCAACTGCTGCCAGTGCACCTTCGGTGAAGATGACAGTGTTGGCGTTCATGATTGAATATGTGTTAAGTTCACCAGCGGTGATAACGTTAGCCTTCTTCAGGTTCGTTGACGAACGGAAGACGTTGTTGTCGTTCTGAGCCAGAACGATCAGAGCCTTCTTGTCAGCAACCTTGAGGTTGTTGAGCACCTCGATCAGAGCCTTGGTCTTCGGAGCCTCAAATGCGAGGTTGTCCAGAACGATGATCTCGTTCTGCGAAGCGCGGAGGCTGAGAGCCGAGCGGCGAGCCAGACGTTTCACTTTCTTGTTCAGTTTGAAGTCGTAGTCGCGGGGAACGGGGCCGAAGATCGTACCACCACCTACGCGTACCGGAGACTTCAGATCACCCGGACGTGCACCGCCGCCGCCCTTCTGGCGACCGAGTTTGCGTGTCGAGTGAGCGTTCTCACTACGTTGTTTGGCCTTGGCTGTACCTTGACGGTTGTTTGCCAGGAATTGCTTAACGTCCAAGTAGATAGCATGGTCGTTAGGCTCGATAGCGAAGATTGCGTCATTGAGGGCAACCTTCTTGCCGGTTTCCTTACCGGCTTGATTCAAAATACTAAGTTCCATAACTGCTTACTTGTTAATAATGACGATTGAATTCTTAGCACCGGGTACGCTACCCTTGACCATGATCAAGTTGTACTCAGGTATAACTTTCAAAATTACGAGGTTCTGAACCGTTACGCGGTCCTGACCCATATGTCCTGCCATACGTGTACCCGGGAAGATACGCGAAGGATAGGCGCAAGCACCTACCGAACCCGGAGCACGCAGACGGTCGTCCTGACCGTGAGTTGACTGACCAACACCACCGAATCCGTGACGTTTAACAACGCCCTGGAATCCTTTACCTTTGCTGGTTCCGATTACGTCAACGAACGTGTTCTCTTCGAATACATCAGCTACGGTGATCGTATCACCGAGTTTCAACTCTTTGTCAAAGCCGTCGAATTCCATGAGGTGACGCATAGGCTGTACGCCTGCTGCCTTGAAGTGACCGAGTTCTGCCTGGTTGGCGTGCTTCTCGCTCTTCGGCATGAAACCTACTTGTACGGCCTCATAACCATCCTTCTCAACAGTCTTCAGTTGGGTCACAACGCACGGACCGGCTTCAATAACGGTGCACGGGATGTTCTTGCCGTCGGCACCAAAGACGGATGTCATTCCGATCTTTTTTCCTAATAAACCTGCCATGTTTGACTGATTAATTACTTTTGTTGTTTTACTTAATGTTTGCCTGCGCTCTCGCCCACGGGTTAACGTTTTCGGGTTCCCGCTGTTTGCTCATCCCTGTTAGGTAGATTCGAGTTACGATCTTCCGGTATCACTCTCCGTGGGAAACGCTTCGGCGGTTATCAAACTTTGATCTCTACTTCTACACCACTGGCGAGTTCCAACTTCATCAGGGCCTCAACGGTCTTGGCATTGGAGTTGTAGATGTCGATGAGACGTTTGTACGTCGAGAGCTCGAACTGCTCGCGTGCTTTCTTGTTTACGAAAGTGGAGCGGTTAACGGTGAAGATACGTTTGTGTGTCGGCAGGGCGATAGGGCCGCTGATGACAGCACCGGTAGCTTTCACGCTCTTGACAATCTTCTCAGCGGACTTGTCCACCAGATTGTGGTCGAACGATTTGAGTTTGATACGAATTTTTTGACTCATTGTTGTTGTTTGTTTTTAATTTTGCAGAGCGCGCGTAGCCCAAAGAGTCATTTACTCGAACGACTCACGCCCCGCAGGGTTAGTTGTGTTTGATGCAGGTCTCTACCTGCTGTTGTTTCTTTGATCAGCCAAACTTGGCTGATGCTTGTTTTGGGTTGTGCCGTACTCACCGTCACACGTGTGTACGTGTGTATGTGTACGTGCGTTTTTTATTAGGTACGTACGTGCGCTCGCGGCGCACGTACGCGCCATAGTTAGACGAGATCAACTCTACCACCGACCTCAGTCAGCACAGCCTTGGCGATGCTTGACGAAACAGGTGCGTAGTGGCTGAACTCCATCGAGCTGGTAGCACGACCGGAGGTGATGGTACGCAGAGCGGTTACATAACCGAACATCTCGCTCAATGGCACTTTCGCTTTCACGATACGTGCGCCGTTGTGAGCGGTGTCCATACCCTCTACCTGACCGCGGCGCTTGTTCAAGTCGCCGATCACGTCACCCATACTCTCCTCAGGTGTTACCACCTCAAGCTTCATGATAGGCTCCATCAGTACCGGTTTAGCCTTGGCGCAAGCGTTCTTGAACGCCATCTGCGCACAGATCTCGAACGACAGCTGGTCGGAGTCAACCGGATGGAAGCTACCGTCGATAACAGTAACCTTCAATTGGTCAACAGGATAACCGGCAAGCACACCGTTCTTCATTGCGGCAAGGAAGCCTTTCTCGATTGACGGGATATACTCCTTAGGAATATTTCCGCCCTTCACCTCGTTCACGAACTGCAGAGCGCCCTCAAAGCCTTCGTCAGCCGGCTCGACGCGGACAATCATGTCAGCGAACTTACCACGACCACCGGATTGCTTCTTGTATGTCTCGCGCAGCTCAACAGGAGCGCTGATAGCCTCACGGTAAGCAACCTGCGGACGACCTTGGTTACACTCCACCTTGAACTCACGTTTCAGACGGTCGATGATGATCTCCAAATGGAGCTCACCCATACCCGAGATAACGGTTTGACCGGTCTGCTCGTCAGTCTTAACGGTGAAGGTAGGATCTTCCTCAGCCAGTTTAGCCAGACCTACGCCGAGTTTGTCGAGGTCAGCCTGCGACTTCGGCTCTACGGATATACCGATAACCGGTGCAGGGAACTCGATCGACTCGAGTACGATAGGTTTGTTCTCATCGCAGAGGGTATCACCCGTACGTATATCCTTGAAGCCTACGCCCGCACCGATATCGCCCGCGCCGATGAAATCAACGGGGTTCTGGTGGTTCGAGTGCATCTGGAAGATACGCGAGATACGCTCTTTCTTGCCTGAACGGGGATTGTAGATATACGAGCCCGCATCGAGCTTACCGGAGTAAACTCTGAAGTAGCACAGACGTCCTACATACGGGTCGGTAGCAATCTTGAATGCGAGAGCGGTCAGAGGCTCCTCGTCGTCCGGCTTGCGTGTTGCAGGCTGGTCGTTACGCGGGTCTGTACCCTCGATCACCGGAGTGTCCATAGGCGACGGCAGGTACGCACATACGGCGTCAAGCATCGTCTGAACACCTTTGTTCTTGAACGACGAACCGCACACTACAGGGAAGATATGCATCTCCACGCAGCCTTTGCGGATAGCCGCCTTGATCTCCTCTTCGGTGATGGACTCCGGCTCGGAGAAGTATTTCTCCATGAGCACGTCGTCGAACTCGGCGCATGCCTCAAGCATCTTGTCGCGCCACTCCTCAGCCTCGGCTTGGAGGTTAGCAGGGATCTCCTCAACGGAGTACTCTGCGCCCATCGTCTCGTCGTGCCAGAGGATGGCTTTCATCTTGATCAGGTCAACCACACCCTTGAACGTCTCTTCTGCACCGATAGGGATCTGGATCGGGCAAGGCTGTGCACCAAGCACTTCCTTGATCTGGCGAACAACGTCGAAGAAGTTCGCACCACTGCGGTCCATCTTGTTCACGTAGCAGATACGCGGTACGCGGTATTTGTCAGCCTGACGCCAAACGGTCTCCGACTGCGGTTGCACGCCGCCTACGGCGCAGAACGTTGCTACAGCACCGTCAAGGATACGAAGCGAACGCTCCACCTCTACCGTGAAGTCCACGTGCCCCGGAGTGTCTATCAAGTTGATCTTGTATTTCTTGCCATCATAATTCCAATAGGTAGTGGTGGCAGCGGACGTGATGGTTATACCACGCTCCTGCTCCTGCTCCATCCAGTCCATGGTAGCAGCGCCGTCGTGCACCTCGCCGATCTTGTGGGTCAGACCCGTATAGAACAGGATGCGCTCCGACGTAGTAGTCTTACCGGCATCGATGTGAGCCATGATGCCGATGTTTCGATTCAGATGTAAATCGTGTTTTGCCATTTGCTTGTTGTTGCTTTAATTGTTTTACACGTGTGTTTTTCCGTGGTTACTCTCGATTTGTGTACCTTATTAAGTATGCACACGTGTACGCGCGCTTAGAAGCGGAAGTGTGCAAATGCGCGGTTAGCCTCAGCCATACGGTGCATATCTTCCTTACGCTTGAAGGCGCCGCCTTGGTTGTTATAGGCATCCATGATCTCGCCGGCGAGCTTCTCGGCCATCGAGTGACCGCCACGCTTGCGGGCAAACGCGATCATGTTTTTCATTGCGATGGACTCCTTGCGGTCAGCACGAATCTCGGTCGGCACTTGGAATGTAGCACCACCGATACGTTTCGACTTAACCTCTACAAGCGGAGTGATGTTATCCAGCGCTTGTTTCCAGATGTCGAGAGCGGGCTTCTCCTCCTTCTCCATCTTCTTGCCAACGAGCTCTAACGAGGTGTAGAACACGTTGTACGCGATGCTTTTCTTGCCATCGAGCATGAGGTGGTTAACGAACTTTGCGCACATCACCTCACCATAAACGGGATCCGGCAAGATCACACGTTTCTTTGGTTTTGCTTTTCTCATTGTTTTGTCTTGTTTTTTACGGAACCAAGCTTGGCTCCTTGGTTGTTTGATCTCTTCAGCCTCAACTCGTGAGGCTTACTCAACCTTCAACCCCTGTTTGTAATCGTCCCAACGTATGGAACATTTAGTTAGTTTGTTTGGAAAGTTTTACGCAATTGCGGGGCAACGTCTTACTTTTTAGCCTTCGGACGTTTAGCACCATACTTCGAACGGCGTTGCAGACGGTTTGCCACACCGGCGGTATCCAGTGTACCACGAACAATGTGGTAACGAACACCCGGCAGGTCTTTAACACGACCGCCACGTACCATTACGATACTGTGCTCCTGCAAGTTATGGCCCTCACCGGGGATGTAGGCGTTCACCTCCTTCGAGTTCGTCAGACGAACACGAGCCACCTTACGCATTGCGGAGTTAGGCTTCTTAGGAGTCGTTGTGTAAACACGTACGCAAACGCCACGACGCTGAGGACAGCTGTCCAAAGCGGGGCTCTTGCTCTTGTCGGTAAGTTCTGCTCTTCCTTTTCTAACTAATTGTTGAATTGTAGGCATTGTAACTTGTTTTGTTAATTTTTGTTTGTTAATTTAATCGGTTAACTTTCTTCGCCTTGACTACATTTCTGCGCCCATATTCTCATCATGTCTGCGCGCTCGCATGCAGCTCGCGCGAAAAAAGCAAGCAAAGGTAGTGATTTTTTTCGAATTATGCAAACTTTCCTCATCTTTTTATGCATATACGCGCGCACAAAATGATTTTTGCCAACTCATCCTTGCAAACCCTTGACTTATTTTGCATTTCGGTTGCATTTTTGCGGCCGTCACATCATCCGACACATCAATTCGGCGATCAACGTCCGCCGAATTACAAAACAAAGATTTTTCACACTTTTAGACACAATTATTTGCAAATGTCAATTATTTTTCGTAACTTTGCAGGCGAATGTAGATTCGACTAACTTAAATACCATATATTTTGAAAAAGTTCTTTACTTTCAGTCGGTTGGCGGCGGTGCTGCTGACGATGATGGTTCAGATGCTGAGTGTCAGCGCGTGGGCCACAACAACGAAAAAGATTGGCAAGTTCTACTATGAACTTGACGAGGAGACCAAAGAAGCCACTTTGATCCAAAAACCCGGTTCAAGTTACAGCGAGGAGAGTTACAACATCTCCGGTGCTATTGTTGTTCCGGGAACGGTCAAATACAACTCCGAGACCTATACCGTCAAGAGTATCGGCTACAAGGCGTTCATCAGCAGCGGCGTGACATCCGTGAAGGTGGAGGAAGGAGTTGAGTACGTTGATAATTTTGCGTTTATGAGTTGCGGCGACTTAACCAGCATCACGCTGCCGTCCACAATCACGCATTTTGGCAACCAGGTATTTTTCGGCGTAGGCAGCCTGAGATCGTTCACCATCTACGCCAAGACGCCTCCGGCATTCGACTATGGCAGTCCTTTCGCCGACATGGATACGAAGTCTATCGAAAGCGTCAATGTGCCCTACGAAAGCATGGATGCGTATCGCGATGACCCCAATTGGGGAATCTTTGCCGATGTCATCCAGGCTGCCAAAGGTAGTGCTCCTGCTTCTATCACGTGGGGTGAAAAGGAACTGAAAAAGGTTTATCTGTTCCTGACAGGCTCGCAGACGATCAACTATGTCACGGTAACCGCCGAAACGCCGGATATGGATAAGGATTACTGCCATTTTATGTACGATGACCAAAACGATATCAACTATACGTCGTTCTCGCTTTTCTATAACTCGTCGCTCACGTTCTCCTCTACATTAGGCAACATCAAGCGCATCGTCATCACGTGTATCGACGCCACTACAAGTCATATAGCGCCGAATTCCGGCTGGCAGTGGGTAGAAGAGCTCAATCAGCTTGTATGGTCAGGTGATCCCGCTTCCGAGGTCGTGCTGACTACCGACGGTTCGGGCGAAAATGTCTCTTCCGGGCCGATCAGCTCCATCGAATATATCTTTGAGGGTGCTCCGGCGAGCGAGCCTATCACGTGGGATAAGGCAGATGTCAGCAGTATAAGTATCCTCTCGATGAGCGATGATTATTACCAAGACGCCACGGTTAAGGATATCACGGTTACCGCCTATTCGCCGACCGAGAATGACTATGCCGGTTTCTACTACTTTGAGGAATATGATAATTCAACTATCGCCATCCACGACAACGGTGTGCTCACCTTCTCGCATCCGATCGACAACCTGAAGGCTATTGACATTATCTGCAATCCTGAAGGCGACATAAAGGAAATGGAGCACCTGGCTGCAGGCTCCGGATGGAAGTGGAACAGCAGGAAACAGCAACTCCAGTGGACAGGTGACGCCGCTGCCGTAGATCTCACGTGCGACGGCTCGGCGGACGGCATCCACCTTCCATTCATCCAATCCATCGTATTCTACTTTGCCGACAAAGAGGTTCCCGCCTCCGTTACATGGGAAGAGAGTGACATGAACTTCTACATCAACTGGGATAACGGATGGTCTAACCACGGTGAGGAAACCGTTAAGGACGTTACCGTCACCACCTATGGCGGAGAGACGGATTACTGCCAGTTCGGCTATTCGTCTTTGGACGGATATTCATCTATCAGAATGACCGGTGCGGGAGCAAGGATCGGTTTCACATCCGATATAGCCAACTTCAAGCGCATCGTCATCACCAGCCAGAAGGAAGAGTTTCAGGACTTAGGCTCTCTGGATCGTACTACCGGTTGGACGTTTGAAGTCACGAACAATCAACTCATCTGGCAGGGCGACGCCGCGTGGGTAGACTTGGCGTGTGACGGTTCGTCGTCCCTTGACCTGAGCCACCTCACATCTATCGTATTCTACTTCGAGGGCGAAAGCGCACCGGCTACCGAAACCTCGACCTTCACGTGGAGCCAACGCCATGTGAACTTGGTTTCGCTGTACACCAACAGCAGCCAGCCGACCGATACCACAGCTCTCATCAATAACATTATCGTATCTTCGAATGCAAAATACGGTAACGGATGCTCATTTGATAGCGGATGGCTTGATCTTGACTTAAATAGCGAACTGACGTTCCACTCGATCGTCGGCGACATAACCGGCATCGTCATCACGATCAGTTCGTTACAGCAAATCGGTATAAACAATACTACATGGACGTACGATGACAAGAATAGTACCCTGACCTGGTCAGGTGATGCATCGAGCGATGTGACACTGCCGGGGCGTCTGGATTGCCGGATAGCATCGATTGACTTCACCTACCAGCCTGCCGCCGCACCGCGCGAAGGCGAGGGCTTCTCCGACGACAACAACTTTGAATACGAAATCACCGGCGCCCACACGGCGAAGATGGTCGGTCAATCCAACTTAGGCACGATCCCGGCATCCGTAGTTCTCGATGGCGAGATCTATTACATCACCGAGATTGAGGATTATGCGTTCTCGGGCATCTCCCAAATGGGCAACATCTACGGCGGTAAGAATATCGCCAAGATCGGCGCACATGCCTTTGACGGCTGTCTGCGCTTGGGTACAGTCAGTCTGGACAGCAAGGTTCTCGAGTCCATCGGCAATGAGGCGTTCAAGAACTGCAAGCTCCTGTCGCTCTTCACCTGCTCTACCCAACTACCTCCGGTGCTTGGCAGCGATGCATTCGCCGGCGACAACATGCTCAATCACATTCATGTTTATTCACATGTGGTTGAAACGTATCAGGCAGCAGCGGGCTGGAGCACTTATGCCGACAAGATCGGCGCGCTGTATTCCGCACCTGCTATCGGTGAGCAGTTCTTTGCCTATACTTCGAAGACCGCAAACATGTTTGCCGTATTCAACCTTACTCCGACGAAAGAAGTCAAAGTGATGCCGTACAACGCGGAGGTGAACGCCATCTATCCGGTTACGCGCGTTGGCACACTGACTATCCCTGAGTCAACATTCTACATGTATTACAACTATACCGTCACCGCAATCGGAGAGAAAGCCTACAAGGACAGCACCCGCATCAAAGTGGTGGTTATTCCTGAGCAGATTAGGTTCATCGAAGCCGACGCGTTCAAGAACTGCACAGGCGTTGAGAAAGTGTACTTCACCTGGGACAATCCTCGGACTGTCACATGGGCAGACGCTGAGGTCGGCGCTGACTTCAAGACTGCTGCTTACGGTGGCACCCGGATCATCGTTCCCGAAGGAAAACTGAGAGCTTATCAGGAATGGGCACCCGCATGGGCGAAGCGCATGACGGAAGGCGACATCACCGACCTGCCGCAGGAAGCACCCCTGTTGACTGACACGACCTATACGTACTACAGTTCAACCCGTAGCGCTATCACGTGCACGCTGGACGACGGAACCAAACTGTTCTTTAACAAGGACATGAAGACCAACTACGACGCTTCCGGCTACTTCTACCTGACGCTCAACCGGATTGAGACGGACGCAAAGACGCTGAACATCCCGAGCGAGTACGAATATCACGGACAGGTGACGTCCATCAAGCGGATACTCATCGGCAGCGGTGATTACCGCGGCGATCAGTTGCAGCAACTCATCGTTCCCGAAGGCACAGAGGTAATCAATCTGCCTTATGCCTATGCGCTGAAAACGCTCAATCTGCCGGCAACGACGGTTTGCTTCAACCTGTCCTCTTCGAGCAACTTCAAGGATCTGTACCTGCAGAGCGTTTATCCTCCTTATTGGGGAACGGTCAGCGCTACCGGCGGACTGAATGCCCCGACGAGCCAGGATCTGACAAATGTCACCGTACATGTTCCCGCTATGGCGATGGATCTCTACGCCAAGAGCACTCCGTACACCAAAGCCAACCTTGTCGCATCCGAGCAGCCGGTAGAGCATCTGTTCGTAGGCTATGAGCCGGACATAACGATTCAGAGCACCGACAATCTGGCAGAGAAAGTGCAACTGACTGTCCCGAGATGGTACGCCGTGGCAGCTGAAAAGAATGCAAACGGATCGGATACCTACGGATTGTTCCATAATACCGAAACGGCATTCGAGGAAAAGTCAACGACTACATCCTACGGCAACCAGAAATACTTCTATCCCGCACAACTGACCGTGAATGCCGACAAAGAGCTGGCACTCGGGAAGTTCAAGCTGGAGCAGGATTGCGGCGAGTATTATTTCCCGAACTATACCGACCCGAACAACGGCGCAAGTTACAAGATCACTCCGTCAACCGCCATCTTCAACTCGCCCGTTACGGCAGAGGAGGTTGAGATGACCTACCACCTGTTCCGCAGCCACCTGCCGTGGAAAGGCAATGTAGCCGGCAACACGGAATTAGGCAACTACAAATACTATGTTGTATCGTTCCCGTTTGATGTCAAGATCTCGGATATCACCTTCCCGGACTTGCAGAGCAGCATGGAAGTGGTATGTATGGAGTTTGACGGCGCGAAACGCGCGACGGCAGCCGCATCCAATTACTGGCGTCTGCTTGCAGGTGACGAGATCCTGCATGCCAACCAAGGTTATCTGATCGCATTTGTCGGCAAACAAACAAGCGGATACGTAACGAATTATGTCGAGCAGACAACCTTGCAGCTCAAGGCAATGGATACCGACAGCAAGCAACAGATCTTTAGCAACAACGACGTAGCCATAGCCTTGACTCCCTATCCGTCGGAGTACAAACAGCGCGAGGGCTGGAACCTGATAGGCAATCCCTACCCGTGCTTCTTCGACATCAAGTATCTGGATTGGGAAGCTCCTGTCACCGTTTACGACGGATTTGACTACCATGCGTTCTCTCCGATTGACGACGAATATTACCTATACCCCAACGAGGCGATCTTCGTGCAATGTTCCGACGAGAACGCTTCCGTCAACTTCCGGAAAGAAGGCCGTCTGCATAATGATCCGAAGGGTCTGTGGCAATTGAGCAGCACACCGGCGCCGGCACGAAGGATGCAACGCGCATCCGCTTCCGAGCGCAGCGTATATAACTTCATCCTGTCCGGCGAATCGGGCTACGACCGCACCCGCATCGTAATCAACGAGCAGGCATCCACAGCCTACGAGACAACACGCGATGCCGCGAAGATGCTTGGTCAAGGCGGCAAGCCGCAGCTCTACGTGCTCGACGGCGGCGTGCAATACGCTATCAACGAACGTCCGCTGGAGCAAGGCGTATTCGGCTTGGGAATGATCTTCCCCGTAACAGGCAGCTACGTTCTGTCGCTACAGGATAATCCCGACGAGCAGATGATCGTGATGCTGACCGACCATTTGACAGGAACAGAACTGGACATCACGGAAACGGCTTACACATTTGATGCCTCTGCAGGCTCCACGACGAACCGCTTCAGCCTGAGAATCGGTAGGCGGATCGTGAATGCGACGGAGAACATCAACGCCGAAACAGGTGAGACGGTATATTACGACCTGCAAGGACGTATGTTCCGTTCACTGCCCACACAGAGCGGCGTATATATCCTTAAACAAGGAACTGCGACTCACAAAGTTATTGTAAAATAATAAGATTATATAGTAAATAATAAAGCATTATTGATATGAAAAAGTATTTATTATTCTTGTTGGCAATATGGATGCCGATGATGGCTTGGTCTGCCGCTCCGACACATACGCTTACCATCAAAGCCGGTGCCAAATTTTATATAACCGTCAGTAAAACGGATGGTACATATCCGTCAGAGACCGTTGTAAAAGAAGACCCGGAATATATTGTCACCTATCCGCTCATGGAAGGGGAGACATACACCATAACCATTGACCCGCTCAAATACGAAAACGACTATATCTACAGTCAGTTTACCGCATGGATGCGCGATGACGCTTTCTACTCCAAGTCCACGGAGTTGAAGCTGACAATGGGCAAAAAAGACATCACCCTCACAGCCGTATCTACCCGTGTGGCAGAGCCGCCCTATTCACCGGGCTCTAACAGCTTTGACCCCGAGACGGGAACATTGATGCTGGACGAGGTACGAAACGCCAGGTCACAAGGCATCAACAGTGCATATCGCGTTGCCAAGGCGATGTATAAATTTGAGGATAGCGATGTACAGAATATAGTGGTTGCAGGCGACTTGGACGGTGCAAGCATCTCCCTCGTCGGGACATTTGGCAAGTTCGCTAATCTGGCGTCG
>CADBAZ010000038.1 GCA_902792835.1 uncultured Bacteroidales bacterium | reverse complement strand
GAGATACCCGAACTCTACCGCATGATTACCGAGGACGGCTACGATCTGGTCAGCGGATGGAAGCAGAAACGCTATGACAATGCGTTGACGAAGAACTTGCCGTCAAAGCTGTTCAACGCTACCGCACGCCGCGTTACCGGCATCCAACTCCACGACATGAACTGCGGACTCAAAGCTTATCGCCGTGAGGTGGTCAAGAACATCGAGGTGTTCAGCGAGATGCACCGCTACATCCCGTATTTGGCGAAGAACGCAGGTTTCACCAAGATTGGTGAGAAAGTCGTTCAACACCGCAAGCGCGAGTTCGGCGAATCGAAGTTCGGCATGAACCGGTTCGTCAACGGCTATCTCGATCTGATGACCATCTGGTTCCTCAACAAGTTCGGTAAGCAGCCTATGCACTTCTTTGGCTTGGTAGGCAGCCTGATGTTCCTCATCGGTGTCATAGCTATCTGCGTGGTTGCCGGTATGAAGATCCACGCCCTGTGCACTGTCGGCACGTCAATGCTACTCGGCGTCAATCCGTATTTCCATATCAGCATCCTGATGATGATCCTCGGCTGTATGTTGTTCCTCGCAGGATTCCTGGGCGAACTCATCATCCGTAACTCGCAGTCACGTAATGACTACTTGATCAAGGAAGAGCTGTAAAACGCTACGAATCAGCAATCAATAAGCAACATTTATTATCGTAATACTATGAAAAAACTGCTTTATCTTTTGCCCGTATTGGCTATTGTTGTATCGTCATGTTCTCGTTCTACCGCAATCAGCTCGCCTGACGGCACGCTTTGTGTCGCTTTCCGTTTGGCGGATAACGGTTGTCCGCAGTACTGCGTCGAGCAGGATGGTAAGGCGGTAATCAGTTGGTCGGCACTCGGCCTGAAGTGCGCCGAGCAGGATCTGACGCAGGGATTTGCACTTAAAAGTACCGACACACGTTTCTGCCAGGATGCATGGGAAACGGTCTGGGGCGAGGAGCGACTGATTAGTGACACCCACCGCGAAATGACCGTGCATCTCCGTCACGCATCCGGCATAGAGATGGATATCGTGTTCCGCGCATTCGATGACGGTTTTGCATTCCGATATATGTTTAGCGAGCAGGAGATCAAGCATCTGACCATTCTTGACGAGGCGAGCGAGTACCGTTTCACCGCCGATCACGAGGCGTGGTCGCTGCCCTGGCGCACGGAGTATTACGAAGGAATATGGCAGAAAGCACCCCTCTCGCAGAAAGACACGATGTGCTCGCCTATAACAATCGAACTCAACGATGGTGGTTATGCCTTCGTACACGAAGCTTCGCTCCGCGATTATCCGGCGCAGAACCTCTACGTGCAAGACGGCGCATTGCGCACCTATCTTACGCCGTGGCTTGACGAAAACGCACAGATCTTGCCGGACAAAGCTTATGAGAACGTTCCCTTCCCCTCGCCGTGGCGCATGGTTATTCTTGCCCGCGATCTGAGGCAGATGGTCGCTTCGCGCATCATGCTTAACCTCAATCCGCCTTGCCGCATCGAGGACACCTCGTGGATCAAGCCTATGAAGTTCATAGGTATATGGTGGGGAATGCACATGAAAAGCATGACGTGGGAACAAGGACCCAAACACGGCGCAACCACCAAAAACATGGAGCGTTACCTGCGGTTCGCCAAGGAGCATAATATTGATGCCGTGCTTGCCGAGGGCTGGAACAAAGGTTGGGAGGATTGGCAGCACTTCTCGTTCACCGAGCCGTACAGTGACTGGGATATGGATTATCTGAGCAATCTATCGCAGCAGCTCGGCGTGCAGATTATTGGTCATAACGAGACAGGCGGCAATGCTGCCGACTACGAATCCGTGCTTGACGAGGCGTTCGCCTACCATCAGGCGCACGGCATACACGCCATCAAAACCGGCTACGTATCGCCTATCATCCGCACGGTGGACGGCTTGCAACTTAACAAAGGTCAATCCGGCGTGCGCCATTACCGCCGCGTAGTGGAAACAGCCGCTAAGTACCACATCTGCATCGATAACCACGAACCCGTGATGCCTACCGGCTGGCAGCGCACATGGCCGAATCTGATGTCGCAGGAAGGTGTGCGTGGACAGGAGTGGAACGCATGGAGCCAAGACGGTGGTAACCCGTGCAGCCATGTCACAGTATTGCCGTTCACACGTATAATGGCGGGGGCTGTGGACTTCACGCCGGGAGTGTTCGCCTTTGAGAATCCTGTGATGCCCGGAACGCGCGTACATTCGACCCTTGCCAACCAACTTGGTTTGTTCGTCTGCCTATATAGTCCGCTGCAGATGGCGTGCGACCTGCCGGAGAACTACATGAAACATCCCGAAGCATTCGAGTTCATCGAGCGTGTGCCCTGTGATTGGGAACGTTCGCTGCTCGTGGATGGCAAGATTGGCGAATTCTGCATCTTCGCACGTCAGGAGCGTGACGGTGAGGATTGGTATATAGGCGGTATAAATAATGAACAGGCGCGCGAGGTGAGCGTGCCACTCGATATGCTTAGTCCCGACAAGCAGTACACGGCGTATATCTACCACGACACTGACGATGCCGACTGGCAAACCAACCCCTACGGCTGCGTAAAAGAAGAAAGCGCAGTGACCTATTCAGATACACTGCACTTACTCATGGCGTCCGGCGGAGGATTCGCCATCCAAATAATTTGCTCCTTATAGCGTCAACTCGCTGTCGAAGTAGTCGATGCGCATGGCTTTGCGAACGTCTTGCATCGTTTGTTCGCCGACGCGGCAAGCTTCCTCTGTGCCACGACGCAGGATCTCGCGCACCTCGGGCAGACGTTGCTCCCACTCGGCGCGACGCTGACGAATAGGCTCGAGCGTCTCCTGCATGATCTTCAATAGGAACATCTTGCACTTCATATCTCCCAGACCGCCACGGGTGTAGTGGTCTTTCAGTTCTTGCAGGTTCTGATACTCCGGCAGGTACTTGGCGAAATGCTCCTCACGGCAGAAAGCATCCAGATAGGTGAAAACTGCATTGCCCTCCAGATGTCCCGGGTCGCTGACCTTCAGGTGCGTGGGGTCGGTGTACATACTCTTGACTTTCTGCTCAACCACCTCAGCCGAGTCACTCAGGTAGATGCAGTTACCCAGACTCTTGCTCATCTTCGCCTTGCCGTCCGTGCCGGGCAGACGCAGACAGGCAGCGTTATCCGGCAGCAGGATCTGCGTCTCGTCGAACACCTCGCCATAGATGCTGTTGAACCGGCGCACCAGTTCGTTGGTGAGCTCGATCATCGGTTTCTGGTCTTCACCTGCAGGTACAACAGTCCCGTGGAATAGGGTGATGTCCGCAGCCTGCGATACAGGATAGCAGAAGAATCCGAGAGGGATGTTCGCCTCGAAGTTGCGCATCTTGATCTCCGTCTTCACGGTCGGGTTACGCTGTACGCGGCTGACCGATACGAGGTTCATGTAGTAGAACGCCAGTTCGGTGAGCTGCGGCACGCCGCTCTGGATGAAGATCGTCACTTTCTCCGGATCCAATCCTGCTGCCAAGTAATCCAATGCCACGTTCAGGATATTCTCGCGAATCTTTCCCGGATTGTCTGCATTGTCGGTCAGTGCCTGCGCATCGGCAATCATGATATAAATCTTGTCAAACTCGCCTGTGTTCTGCAGTTCGACGCGGCGACGCAACGAACCTACATAATGCCCTATATGCAACTTGCCCGTAGGCCGATCGCCTGTTAATATAATCTTCTTCATACTATTTAACGTTTTTCGTCAGAAAAACCATCTTATCTATTTAACGTTTGCGTAGCAAACCATTTTAACAAATTATTCAATTGCCCGAATCACTTCCACCACCGGCGATTTAGCCAAACCGATTACCTCGCAATCGAGCGATGCCAAGTGTTGCTTCAAAGTGTGCAAGGCGTCAAGCATATTATCAGCCTGCACAAGGATGCTCACGGCTTTGCGGGTCTCTTTGTCGTTCTCAACAGTGATGAGTTCCACGCGTGCTTTGTACCAGTACTCGCCGTCAGCAACGGGAATAAGGTCGTAATATTGCACCTTCCTGCAGCTCTGCACCTCGCAGTCGCCTTGGAACACAAACGGCTTGATCACTTCCATTACGCGCTCTTCGACATCCGCGCACGTGAATCCCTCCACCAAGTAGGTCTCTTTAACCTTGCCCGGGTTGTCCTCACCCGTCTGGCGGCTATAGTTAACTTTGATTTCGTAAAATAACATAATTATATCGTTTTTTCTAGTTCCATAGTTTCCTAGGCTTCCTAGGTTCCCTAGTTCCCTAATAATATCTCATTATAATGGTTCGCCAGCGAGTCGTAAGCCTGCCGTAGCTCATTTGGTACAGGCTCGGCTGACGGTGAATCCAATGTAAGCGGATTGACCGGTGTGCCGTTCTTCCACACACGGAAGTCAAGGTGCGGGCCTGTGCTTGCGCCGGTCGAACCGACGTAACCTATCACCTCGCCCTGCTTGACATATTGTCCGACTTTCAGCCCTTTGGCGTATTTCGACAAGTGCAGATAGCCCGTCTCGTAAGTACTGTTGTGGCGGATGCGGATCGTATTGCCTCCACCGCCTTTGTATGCGCGGAACGTCACTACGCCGTCGCCCAATGCCACCACCGGCGTGCCGGCAGGCGCCGCATAATCCACTCCCGTGTGCGGGCGCACGACGTGATATACAGGATGTTTGCGCGCGTACGAGAAGTGCGAAGATATACGTTTGTAGTTCAGCGGCGCTTTCAGGAAGGTTTTCCTCAGACTCTTACCCTCGTCGTCGAAGTAACCGCTTGCTTTCTTGTCATCGAGGTAGTATGCCGGCAACCATTTCTTGCCGTGATAGAAGTGCGCGGCATAGATGCGCCCGATACCGATGCGTGAGCCTTCTACAAACTGCTCGTCGTACAGCACACGCACACTGTCGCCGGGCTGCAAGGCGAAGAAGTTAATCGTCCACGCATAGATCTCCGACAACTCCAATGCCAACTCTACAGGCAGGTTCTTATCGGTAATCGCTTGCCATAGCGATGAGGTAATCGTGAATTCCGCTTTCCGTCTTTCAATAATCAGCGGCAAGGTGTCGTGCCACAAGTAGAAACTATCGAGTAGCGACACAATCCGCGTCTCACGGCGGTTGAGCTTGTAGGCGAAGTAGCAGAGTGCCGTATCGTTGCGGAAGGCGTAGTATCGTCCGCCTTCGCGAATGGCTGACAACTCAGGATTCTTCTTCAAGAACGGCTGTATGTCACGCCATTGCTTGTTCGTCAGTCCGTGACGGTGCAGGATACCCGACAGTGTCTCGCCTGCCTGCACACGGCACGTATCTACGCGGTAGTCGTCGATCTTGATGCCATACACATAGCGCGGTTCGGGCTTAGGTGCAAACAGACTACGGCTTTGGCTTCCGCTTTCGCCTTGCTGCCTGCCGCCGCACGCTACCATGCACAATGCGCAAGCAAAAAAAACTATAAACTTGAAAACTCTCAACCTTCAACCTTTCCTCGGGTACTTTCTGAACCACGACGATACTTTCAGCCGAATTACTCCCAACAATGCCTCCGAGAATATACCGCCGGACATCTTGCTTGTGCCAAGCACGCGGTTGACGAAGATGATAGGAACTTCCTTAACCGTAAAACCGCATTTAACAGCGGTGAACTTCATTTCTATCTGGAAAGCATAGCCCTTGAAGCGGATCTTGTCAAGCTCGATTGTCTCAAGTACCTCGCGTTTGTAGCCTACAAACCCGGCAGTTGTGTCATGCACATCAATGCCTAATACCGTGCGTACGTATTTCGATGCGAAGTACGACATCAGCACACGTCCCATTGGCCAGTTCACCACGTTCACGCCCGTCACATACCGGCTGCCGATAGCCACATCCGCGCCTTCGTTAGCCAATGCCTCGTACAACTTAACCAAGTCATTCGGGTTGTGCGAGAAGTCGGCGTCCATCTCGAAGATGTAGTCGTACTTGTGCTCTATCGCCCACTTGAATCCTGCTATGTAGGCAGTCCCCAGACCTAACTTGCCTTTACGCTCCACGATGAACAGACGCTGCTCAGTCTGCTCGCCGATCATCCGCTTGACGATAGCGGCTGTCCCGTCCGGCGAACCGTCGTCTATAACCAGTACATGAAACTCCACAGGCAGCGCAAACACCGCCTTGATGATCGCTTCGATGTTCTCCTTCTCGTTGTAAGTGGGGATAATGACTAATCGCTTCATTACTTAACTATTTAACGTTCACGCAGTGAACCATCTTAACTATTTAACGTTCACGCAGTGAACCATCTTAACTATTTAACGTTCACGCAGTGAACCTTCTTAACTATCCAGCGTAAACACCGCACTCGGTGTCGTGCGCTCCAACACGCACAGATTCAGATCTCTGCCGGGCATTACGCCTATCTCCATTAGGTGATCGCTCACCGTGTCGTACGCCACTTTCGGGTCGTTGTTCTCTTGGCTGAGGTGGCATAGGAAAATATTCTTCATCCCGTAGTGGTAGTTTCGCTCCAACAATTCGCCGCACGTCACGTTCGACTGATGTCCGCGGGGCGAGAGAATACGTTGTTTCAGATACGTGGGGTAGGGGCCATTCAGCAGCAACTGCTCGTCGTGATTCGCCTCGATGATAATATGGTTGGCTGTGCGCAGATATTCCTCCAACTCGGCGTTCGGCTCGCCGCAGTCCGTAGCGATCATAAACCGCTGGTGCATGAAGTCAATCACGTACCCTACACATTCCGTCGAGTCATGTGAGATGTTGAATGTATTGATGGTCATATCGCCCAATTGCCAGGGCTGACCTTTGGTGAAGAACTTCCTGCCCGCACGAAGTTTTTGTGTCACGCCGTAGTTGCGGTCAATGCCCTCGTGAATGAGTGGCGTTGCGTATATCGGCAGATGAACGCGCTCGCCCAGCGTACCCACGGCACGTATATGGTCGGCGTGATCGTGGGTGATCAGCACACCCATGATATTCTTGAAGTCGAGGTTCATCTCCTTGAGGTACTTGTGTATGGTACGTGCGGAGATGCCGGCATCAATCAATACGCCGCGCTCCTGCGTGCCGAAGTAGTAGCAGTTGCCGCTACTTCCGCTACCAAATGACCTCAATATCAATTTTTGTTCCTCCACTTTGTTCAATCGTCAATTTAATGCAATTGTCAATCAATCATCAATCGTCAATCCGTCAATCGTCAATATGTTTATCTTCTCTTTGCCTGTTGCTTCGCCTGCTCTCTTGCCTGACGCAATTGCTCCTGCTGCATCTTTTGCAGACGTGCTGCCAATCCGGATTGCGGCTTGGCTGCGGCTTTCTTCTTGGCGTTGGCTTCCATCTCCGCAAGGATCTTCTGATCGTCCGTCGTCCAGCGGAAGATCATCGTCTGCATGATTGAGAAGAACAATGCCAACAGGTAGTAGTAACTCAATCCCGCTGCATAATCGTTGAAGATGAAGAAGAACATCAACGGCATCAGATACATCATCCACTTCATCATCTTCTGCGACGGATCATTACCCGTAGCCTGAGTCTGCATCGTGATATAGGTGTATGCGATATTCACGATTGAGAACAATATACAGAACAGCGACAAGTGATCACCAAGTAGCGGAATAGGCGTGCTCCACGAGATGATCGAGTCGTAGGTTGACAGGTCGTCTGCCCACAGGAACGATTTGCCACGCAGTTCGATAGCCGTCGGGAAGAACCAGAACATAGCCATCACTACCGGCATCTGGAACAGCATCGGCAGACAGCCGCCCATCGGGTTCACCCCGGCTCTCTGGTACAACGCCATCGTGGCTTGCTGACGCTCCTGCATCTTCTCCGGCGGGAACTTCGCATTGATCTCGTCAATCTGCGGTTTGAGTACGCGCATCTTCGCCGTGGACTGATAGCTCTTGAACACAAACGGCAAGATAATCAACTTGATAACGATCGTCATCAGCAATATGATCAGTCCTATACTCAGTCCCCACGATGAGAACAAATCAAACATCGGGATTACCAGTATCACGTTCACCCACGACACGATCTTCCAACCCAGCGGCACGAGCGATTTGAGTTGCAGCCTGTCTTGTTTCTCCAGCCCCTTGTCGTACGCCTTGAGCGTGTTGTAGTGGTTCGGGCCTGTGTAGAAGCGCAAGCGTACAGGCTCGCGCAGATCGAAGTTCAGCGCGGTGGTGGTGGTGTACTCCTTGATGTAACCCGAGTATTTGTTCTGCGGAGTGGACTCCAACTCCGACGAACTGAATCCGTCCTCGCTGATCAGTACGGTCGAGAAGAACTGGTCTTTGTACGCTATCCAGCGCAGTTTGCCGGCTTCCTTCTGGCGGTCGGACTTCTGCTCCGACAGGTTGTCAATATCGCCGCTTATATCCATGTATTGCAACTGGGCGTAACGCTCCTCGAACTTACGGCCTTTCTCTTGCTGCGGCACTTTCTGACGCCACTGCATCTCTATCGTGCTCACGTTCTGCGCCAGCACGCGCTCCATATTGTGCGGCACGATGTCAAAGTTCCACATGTACTCGCCGGCCGGCAGGGTATAGACGAAGTCCAGATACGCATCTTCCTGCGCGCTCTTCAATCGCATCGTCAGCACGCTGTCCTTCTGTATCGGCTCAAAGTACAGGTTTTGCGTCGAGATGATTCGGTTGTTAGCCGTGATAAGCGTAAATGCCATATTCGACTCCTCACCGGTGAACAGGTGCAGGTCATTGATCGTATCGCCGTAGGCTTTGTACTCCTTCAGCTCGGCGCGGTACAACCGTCCGCCTTTCGTGGTGAACGTCAGACGTACGCGCTCGTTCTCCAGACTAACGAAATCCTCGTCGCCTTGTGCCGACGGCGCAAAATCGCCATAGGCGGCTTGCATGCGACCTGCCAACTCTTCGTCCGACAACTGCTCGCTGCCTGCTGACTGCTGATCGCTGACAGCTGACTGCTGACTGCTAATCGCCGCCGACAACTGCTGTGCCTCCCGTTCCATCTGGCGCACCAGCGCAATGCTGTCACTCACACGCTGACGCTCGGCTATTTCCTCCTTCGACGGGCGGTTGATCATCGAGAATCCCACAATGATTGCCGCTATCAGCAAAAATCCAATCCAAGTATTCTTATCCATTTTGTTCTGTTATATCTGTTTAATCTGTGAACCTTCCAATTCGTTTAATTCGCTTAATTCGTGAACCGAAATTTATCCCTTCACACATGCGAACCGCAAAAAACGTACAAAGTTACAAAAAATTTCTGCAAAAAGCAAGAAATATCGTCATTTTTTAACGATTGCAAAGCACTTGTTGCAGAAAATAAACTTTTTTTCAAAAAAAGTGCAAAAATATTTGCATAATTCAAAATTTTTTTGTATCTTTGTCCGATTTTTCGCGCATAATGCGCAAATGCGTTGATTTTATGAGATTTTTCGCCTCTCGTGAACAGCGAGCGGCTTGGCTACGGAAAAATATAAAATTTATAATACAATGTCAAAGATTTGTCAAATTACCGGCAAGAAAGCCATGGGTGGATGCAATGTGTCTCACTCGAAGCGCCACACAAAGCGCACTTTCGATGTGAACCTCTTCCACAGAAAGTTCTACTGGGTAGAACAGGATTGCTGGATCCAGCTGAACGTGAGTGCAGCGGGTCTGCGTACTATTAACAAAATCGGTTTGGATGCTGCACTTAAGCAAGCAGCCGAAAAGGGTTACCTTTACGAGTAAATTAGGAGGATTACAGTTATGGCAAAGAAATCAAAAGAAGCCCGCGTGCAAGTTATTCTTGAGTGCACCGAGCAAAAGAACAGCGGTGTTCCCGGCATGAGCCGTTACATCACTACCAAGAACCGTAAGAATACTCCTGATCGCCTCGAGCTGAAGAAGTATAACCCTTATCTGAAACGATACACCATCCACAAGGAGATTAAGTAATCCATGTTGATGCTAAACTAAAAGGAGATTAAACAATGGCAAAGAAAGCGGTTGCAACACTTCACACCGGCAACGCCGGACGTAACCACACGAAGTGCATCAAGATGGTTAAGAGCCCGAAAACAGGTGCTTACATCTTCCAAGAGGAAATCGTAGAAAACGAGAAAGTACAAGAGTTCTTTAAATAAGTTAAGGCTCGCGTACACGCGACAACAATCAACCCCGCTCAATCGAGTGGGGTTGATTGTTTCTTGTAGATGATCGTCAATCCGTCGCGAACCGGCAATATGACTTGACTCACCCGTTCATCCTCCGCTACCATCCTATTAAACTCCCGCAACCCGATAGTCTGCTTGTCGCGGTCGTAAGCCGGATCAACCACGTGCCCGTCCCACAACGTGTTGTCCGCCACAATGAATCCTCCCTCCCTGACCAACGGATACACCAACTCGTAGTACGCGCAATACTCCCGCTTGTCAGCATCGATAAACGCGAGGTCAAAATGTACGGGAATATCGGGGGTATATCGGGGTTTTATCGGGGTTTTGTCGGAGTCTTGTGCTTGCCACTCATGCAGTATCTGCTTTGCGTCACCTATTAATAAATGCACGCGCGCGCCTATATGCGTACGCGAGAGATTGCGGCGAATGGTCTCCTCCAACTCGTCGTTATGCTCAATCGTAATCACCTCGCCGCCTTCCTCCATTCCTTCCGCAAGGCACAAAGCCGAGTAACCCGTAAACGTCCCTAACTCCAATATCCGCTTCGGACGAATCATCCGGCTCAACATCCGCAACAGCTCGCCTTGCACCTGCCCCGACAACATGTGAGGATTGAGTATATGCAGGTTCGTATCGCGGGTGATCTCGCGTAGCCACTCCGGCTCGGCTGTCGTGTGTTGTTCGATATATTCTTCCAGATTTTGCATATAAATGCCCCCTTTTTTAACAAAAAATTACTTTTTTCTAACAATTTGTGCACAAAGATACGAAAATATTTGCAAATTTGCAAAAAAAGTTGTAACTTTGTACGTAAATATTGAAGTATTACTTTCAAATTGTCAAATTTTATGGAAGTCATCGACGAGTTAGATAAGAAAATCCTGACCATCATCACCCAGAATGCCCGTATTCCCTTCAAGGAGGTGGCTGAACTCTGTGGTGTGAGCCGTGCGGCTATTCACCAGCGTGTGCAACGCATGTTCGACATCGGTGTGATTGTCGGCTCGGGCTATCAGGTCAATCCGAAGATGTTGGGCTACAACCTGTGCGTATATATCGGTCTCACGCTCGAGCGTGGAAACATGTACAAGCAGGTCTGCGCCGAACTTGAGAAGATTCCCGAGGTGATAGAGAGCCAGTTTACCTTAGGCGCGTACGCGATGATGATCAAGATGTACGCCCATGACGACAAGCACTTGATGCACCTGCTGAACACCAAGATTCAGGCTATCCCGGGCGTGGCGAACACCGAGACGCTCACCGCTCTCGACGAGAGCATCAACCGCACTCTGCCGATTGAACACCCTGAGTGGCAATAACTCCCGATTATGCAAAGCAGAAACAGACATAGCAGATTCATCGGCTTGATGATCCTTTTGATCATCACCTTCCACCTCTCGCTCGTAGCGTTGCAGGCGGATGACTATGTCGAGGATGTCTATTTCTGGCCGCAGTCGCCCACGCAGAATGCCCAGGCCGAATTGGTGCCGCATTATAACCCGCGTGCTAGGGAGATCATCTTCATCGAAGATTCCACCTCCGCCTTGCACCCCGACACCGTCCGCGCCATCATCCGCGACGTACAAAAATGAGAAAATGAAAAAATGAGAAAATAAATCATAAATTTGAAATCTTGAAACCCTCCCTTCGATATCACCTCCTCGCCGCCTGGCTGCTGATTATTCCCGCCATGCAAGCGCAGACTATCCATCCCATCGGGTTGGAGCAGGTGATGTCTGTGGCGGATGACGACCTGACCGGCACAACCCGCTTCATCGCTCTGGAGGGTGCCATGACCGCTGTCGGCGGTGATCCCTCAGCGGTCAAACACAACCCCGCAGGCTTGGGAGTATATCGCCATAGTCAGTTCTCGGTCAGTGCCAATGGAACGTTCCGGCGCTTCGTTCAGCCTGATAGCAAGGCTGACAACCCGTGGTATAGCCGCTGGCACTTGTCGCAAGCATCCTACGTGTTTGCCCTGACGCATCCCGAACGGCTATCCGGCGTGGTGAGCAATAATATCATGATCTCCTATGCACGACGTGCGGATATACTCCGTATAGCCACCCTCAACGATCAACGCGATCGTACAAACGTTGCCGAGGATTGGATCGAAACCCAACTCGACGAGTACGTTCAGCGCCACGACATCGACCTCCACTACGCCATGAACATCAGCAATATCGTTTATTGGGGAGTAGGGTTCACGTTCGAGTGGTTGCAAACGCGCCAAACCGTCAAGCGATTTGAGTATATTGCCGAAGACCGACGCGGACAATCCATGGAGTACGACCTGAGCACTACGGCTAACGGCAAGGCTGCCGGTGCAGGATTCAGCGCAGGATTGCTCGTTCGTCCTATTCAGGCTTTGCGCTTCGGCTTGTCGGTCGAGACGCCGATCTTCGGACGCATGCGCGAGACGGATTACTATACCGAGGACTATTTCTACCCCCGGAGTCCATCCGACAACTCCCACTACGAGTCGCCCAACGATTCCTACAGTTGGAAGATGACCACGCCCCTCATCGCCAGTGCCGGTCTGGGGTTGCAGTGGACGACGCACGGTTTGCTGTCCTTGCAGTATGACTTGCAGTATCATAAACTCTCCGGCATAGAGCACACCGCTCGCGCCGGTCTGGAAGTGGCGATGACCAACCATTGGATGCTCGATCTCGGTTATGCCTATTCGACACTGTTCTCGCGGCATCGCGCAGGTCTGGGATTCCATTATATGGGCAAGTGGGTTCGCGTCGGCTTGGCGTACTCCTACTCGTGGAGCACTGCCCAGGTGGTGGATGCCATTCATCACACCAGCCAGGGCAACTACCGCGCCCACGAAAACCGTATAGCATTCACCTTCCAATGGAACTCATAACTCATTTAAGCATTGAATGTTAATTGTTAAATATTAATTTTTAATTTTTAATTTTTAATTTTGCATTTTGCATTTTTAATTATAATAGCATAGGTGTTGTGCCGGTTAGAGACCGGAAAACTCATCAAGTAAAATAAACTACCGAGATCCCTGGCGTACCAATGGCGTGCCGATACTCTGCGCCGAGACCCCTCGCGAGAGGGTAGCGATGAGGTGGTCGGATTACAAAGGTACGTGAAATCTCAAATCCTGTTAATAGGAGTTTTCTCGCGTAAAACGGCACAACACCTTTTTTTTCGCCTTCGGCAACGCAATCGCACAGATTGCGCTTTGCGCAATAAAAGCGATGCGTGCCTTGGCTCTCCCCAAAACCTATCTTACGATAGCTTTCGGGGACCCTAATAAAATATTGAATTATGTTATTAGAAGGAAAAACAGCATTGATCACCGGCGCCGCTCGCGGCATAGGTCGCGCCATAGCCCTGTGCTTCGCCCGTGAAGGCTGCAATATAGCATTTACCGACATCGCTCTCACCGACGAGGTGCGTGCCACCGAAGCCGAACTCCTCGCCTTGGGTGTCCGAGCCAAGGCGTACGCCTCCGATGCGTCCGATTTTGATGACGCACACACTATCGTCAATCAGGTCGTTGCGGACTTTGGTGCGATTGATATCCTCGTCAACAACGCCGGCATAACCCGCGACGCGCTCCTGCTGCGCATGAGTGAGCAGCAGTGGGACGACGTGATCCGCGTCAACCTCAAGTCTGCCTTCAACTACACCCACGCCGTCGTGCCTGTCATGATGCGTGCACGCAAGGGCAGTATTATCTCCCTGGCTTCCGTTGTGGGTATTGCCGGTAATCCCGCGCAGGCAAACTATGCCGCATCCAAAGCCGGCATCATCGCCCTGATGAAGTCCACTGCCAAGGAACTCGGTGCATCTGCGTCGTGCCGGCACACCCGAAGAAGTCGCACAGGTCGTCCTCTTCCTCGCCTCCGACATGTCCTCCTACGTCTCCGGCCAAGTCCTCTCCATCGATGGTGCCATGGGGTAGAATCGTCCTTATCAAACATATCCTCCCTCTCCGACCGCGAGATTGTTGCCGCCTATCGGTATAGTTGATTCGATTTCGTCTTGTGCTTGCGCCGTCAGTCGCGAGTTTCATTCATTTCATACATTTATCCGCATATTTGGTACAAAACCGCAGCGAAAATTTGCATATTTGAAAAAATAGTTGTACCTTTGCACTCGCGTTCGGTACTCGGCGCTACAGATGTCGCCTGGCGACATAAAAGCGCATCGAGGCCT
>CADBAZ010000037.1 GCA_902792835.1 uncultured Bacteroidales bacterium | reverse complement strand
TTATAGCGCTGAGGTCCCACCCCTTCCCATTCCGAACAGGGTCGTTAAGCTCAGCAACGCCGATGGTACTGCATATCGTGGGAGAGTAGGTAGCCGCCATTTTTAGAGAGTCCGTAAGGGCTCTCTTTTTTTGTGGCGGTCTACCTACGTCCATTGTATTATCGGGGCCCCCGAAAGAACATATTATGTTGTTTTGGGGAGAAGCGGAGGCACGCGTCGCCTTTATGCCACTCGGTGGCATCCGATGCGACTGCGTAGCCGAACGCGAAGGTAGCCGCCATTTTCAGAGCCTCGAAGAGAAATCTTCGGGGCTCTTTGTTTGTATTATTGTGTTGGACGATAGAGCTGGGATGCTAAAATTTCAAATGCCGTATATTTTGCATTCCTAGTGCAAATTCGTCCGCTGCTGGCGGACGTTTAGTATATCGGCACAATGGTGCGTGGAACGCGTCTGCGGATCTGCTCGCGGGGGATAGGTTGGACGTCACGGGTTTGGAGAGTGGTGACGCGCTGCGTGGCTTGCAGGGTGAAGGGGATAGTATCCGGAGTGGTGACAGAGCCTCGACCGGAAGGTTTCTTGTCCTTGCGTTTGCCGACGATCGTGGCGTCGGAGAGCAGGTTCTTCTCCAGTGTATAGAGGTGCCCGTTGCGCTCCTGATAGAGGGTGTTGAGGCTGATGTCGGCGTGCACCTTGCGGATGCGGTAGTTCTCGATCTTCCGCTCATCCATGTTCAGCAGGTTGAGGAATTGCATCTCGTTGGGCTTAACCTTGTAGCCGAAGGGGATGTTGAGTTCGAGATGTGCTCGCTCGGCGAACCGGAGTACGTGCAGGTCGTCAGATGCGAGGATATAGTGGCGCTGCATCTCATAGATGAAGATGCCGAGGATATTGCGCTTCTCGGTGTAGGTGAGGACTGTTTCGCCTTCGTTCTCGTTGCCGACCTTCCAATGGCTGATCTCATTCATCGAGTTGGCGAAATCATAGACGATATTGCCCATGCTCCAGAGCGTGCGATGCACCACTACGCCACTGTCCACAGCGTTGGCTGCGCGACGCATATCGGGGTGCATCTTCTCCAGATCATCGCCCGCAAGGATAGAGTCTGCGCGGTTGCGAATAGTGGATTGAAAGAACCGTTTGCAGTATTCGCCGCTGAACTGGATGGAGTCGGTAGGGATAGTGCCTTTCTTACCGGTGCGCATGTCTTTGGCTATATGTCCCTGCTGCGGCATAACGACCACGTGAGCGATCATCTGCTCCATGCCCCACGGCACATCTTCGGCATCCATACGCACATCGCTGACAATGTGGTAGGCTGCTGCGGTCATCGGGAAATCCGACTGCATCTGCCGATAGACGGCAGCAAGCAAGTCTTGCATGCGGCGGCGTTTGTTTTTCTGCTTGGCAGGGTTGGCGGCAATGACGACCTCTTCGAGGTGAATAGGCTGCTCCTTGAGAACGATCGTTACGGTATCGCAATTGTTGCCTGACTGCGATTGTTCGCCGCAGTGGAGCTCGCTGAGCAGGAGCGTCTGTTTCTCGTAGCCGATGAACGAGACGATGAGTTCGCTGAAGATAGGCAGGTCGGTATCGAGACGAAAAAGTCCGTTGCTGCCCGTAGCAGTACCGATAACCGGATCATCCGCCATATAGACTGTGGCGTAGCTGACCGGCGCGCCTTTCTCATCGACTACGCGGCCGATGTACTCCGCAGCAGTTGCCGAGTGGCAAATGCAAAATGCAAAATGCAAAATGCAACATGCGGTGATAATGAGATATTTCGATATTTCGATATTTCGATATTTCGACATTTCGATTATTTTTATCTGAAGTAATGATTAAATCCTATTGACAAAAGTTCTTTGAACTGTATATGCTGCGGTTCGTCGGATATAACTGTAGAGTCAAATCGCGGATGCAGCGTCAAGTGGGTGGAGAGGAAGCGGTTGATGATAAAGTCCACATCAATCTGCCAGTCAAACTCCACCTGTCTGTAGTTGGTATAGAAATAGAGTAGGGAATAGATCTCCAACTCTCGCAGCGGTTTGTACTTCAACTCCACCCGCAGTGCGCTACCGAACTCAGACAGGGTTGTTTTGCCCTTGTTTATACCTAACTCCGTGACATTCACGCGCGTAGAGTCGCTGATGGTAGCATGCACGAGTTTGTACGTTGCCGGCAAGAAGTTTATACTCACCCATTCAATCGGTTTATAATCAATGCCTACACCCATGTTGTAGCGTATAGGCGTCATGAAAGTGGATTTGACCTGCATGCTGTTTTGCTTCCATGAGGGCAGGAAGGTCGTCTGTAGTTCTACCGATCCAATGACAAACAGCTGTTTATACACCTCGTAGCCTGCTTTGGAGTAGATCTTGAAGATGTCATCCGTAACGTTCACCTTGTGCACTGTATCAGCCTTGCCTGTCGTGCTCAGACCCATTCGCCACTCGCCGGTGTTCTCCCAGATGAACTTGTCTTTCTTGTAATTGATTTGTCCTTTCACCAGTGCAAGTAGAGCGAGGCTGGAGTTACCGCCCTTGTACCAGTTAGGTGTAATATAGTTCTGCGTGAACTGCACAAGCGTACGTGCCTCTTTGTACCACGGTGTGAATTGCAGGCGTATGGCACGCCGTATATCCTCGCGATCCTCATCTTCGTCACGGAAGATATGCTTCTCGATGCGGATGTCATGAATCTCCGTCTGTGTGCCTATCTCTTCAATCAGCCGTTGTGCTTCGAGGCGTATGGAGTCGATGCGCAACGAGTCACGAATGAGTGAGTCGCGTTGGATGCGTTCCTGCAAGGCGAGCAGTCTTGCTTCCGCTTCCTCTGCCGTAAAGTACGTGCTGTCGATTGCAGCCAGCGAGTCGGCAATCATCCGGCTCTGTTGGGCTACGAGATCCAACAGCAGTGCATCATCGTTGAACTCCACCGTCTGCTGCTGATCCTGCAAGCGGATGGTGTCCTGGGCAGTTGCCGAATGGCAAATGCAAAATGCAAAAAGCAAAATGCAAACTACAACAATATGTAATTTCTCAACTCTCAACTCTCAATTGCTGTATCCGGATTCATCTCTCTCTTGAATGCTCTCACAACCAGCCAGACGGCGAACACAATGAACGGAATACTCAGCCACTGCCCCATGTTCAGCACGTGTCCTGCCTCGAAGGCTTCCTGATCGTTCTTGATGAACTCCAGCAGGAATCGCGTGACGAATACGATGAGCAGGAACGTGCCGATCAGCAGCCCCTCACGGCGGTAGGCTTTGTGGTAATGGTACATGTACTGCGTAACAATCAGTGCGACAATGCAGTACAGCATCTCGTAGATCTGCGTCGGGTGGCAAGGTTCGGTCTGACCGTCACGGACGAAGATAAATCCCCACGGCAGATCCGTATAGCCACCGTATATCTCGGAGTTCATCAGGTTGCCCAGACGGATGAGTGTAGCCGTAACGCATACGCCGATACACAGGCGATCGAGGATCCAGATCATCGAGGTGTGGAACTTAGGCACTTTGCTGAAATGCTTGCGGTTGAGCAGCCATGCGGCGATGATGAGGCCTATACCTCCGCCGTGCGAAGACAAGCCGCCTTCCCAGATCTTCAACAGGTAGAACGGGTGCTCGATGTACGGGTTACGGTACTTGATCAGCCAGCCGAAGATCTGCACGGGTTCATGGCTGATGTTCATAGCGCGGCAATACGAAGCCATCCAGGGCTGCGTCACGTCGTGCCACTCATAGAACCAGCAATGACCGATGCGCGCACCGATGATTACGCCGAGTGTCATCCACAGGAAGATCTTGTCAGCCCACTCCGGCGGACAATTCTCATGTTTGTACAGTTTGACTTGTATCAGGTAGCATAGGTATATACCTGTAGCCCAGAGCAATCCGTACCAACGTATTCCCCCGTCACCGAAATGTATCAGTATCGGGTCAACGTCCCAAGTTATGTATAGTAAATTATGCATGTATAGTATGTTTGTACGCAGCCAAGGTTGGCTGCGGTCAATTTATCGCATATCCGGCGGAGGACCGGGAGGCATGCCTCCGCGTGGCGGTGTGCCGGGTTGCTGACCGCTCTCCATCATCTCCTGAACATGCCCGGCAAAACCTTTCGCCTTGAGGCTACCCATGCGGTTGAGTTTGTAGGTGAAACTAAGCATCACGTACGTGGGTAGGGTGTTGTATTCCTTATATTGCACGTAGTTCTCACCAACGATCTGCACGATGTTCTTCTTCTGATTCAACAGGTCGTACGCCTTGAGCGTGAGTGTAGCGCTTTTCCAACTCTTGGCAATGGAGGCGTTGAGCAGGATCTCGTTGGGGTCGTCAAAGCCGTAACCGTAACGTGCCGTGTAGCCGCAGTCTGCGCCTATTGTCCACTGTTTGGGCAGTTTGAAGCTCACGTCGCCCGTCACTGACCAGTTGAACACGTTCGTCTGTGCTTGCTTGCTCAGGTTGTTCTTGGTGTAACTGTAGTTGAACGCGCCGGTTACGCCTATATCCACTATGTCGTGGGTGAAACGCAGCGTCAGATTCTCGCCTACCTGTACGTTACCCGTTACCGAACGGTCACCAAGCGCAAGGCTGTTGGACTCAATCATCTGAGCAATCTCCGCAGCCGTGTAGCCGTAGGAGATATATCCCACGCGCTGGTTGTAGCTGACCACGGTGCGTGTGTTGAACTGCATCATTTTGTTGGCAAACGGCGTGTTGAACATCAGGTCGGCACGAACGTCAAACGGTACGTCTTGAGCATTGACGGTTTGCTGGTATTGCTTGCCTGTTTCGTCGTAGAGCGAGTTGCCTACGAGCGCGTCTTTGGTTACATTGCCGTGCAGACCGGTCATCAGGCTCCAGAACTTGTCTTGGTCGAACTTCGAGTACATCACATGCAGGCTGTGACGGAAAGCGGGGTTCAATCCGAGGTTTCCGACCGTTTCGTACATGGCGTCCGAATTGTTGCGCACCGGCTCGAGTTGGTTGATTGTAGGTTGCTGCGTCGTGCCGTTGTAGCGAATGCGGGCAAATTCCTTCTTGCCGAACTTGTAGCGGAAATTGATGTTCGGCGCGAAATTAAATACATTACGTAAGGTATCGCGCACGAGCACGCCTCCGTACGACGTGCGCGAGTGCGTCTGCGAGAACAATCCTTTTATACCTGCCGTCAGGTTGAACTTCTCGTGCTTCCACTGATAGTTCAGTTCGAGTTGCTCGGTGTAGAAGTCGTTGCTCAGATTGTTGCTGTACTCGTTGTTATAGGTGGTATCCGCCAGACCGATGTCGTACTGATCCTTGTGCGAACGGCGGTTGTTGCCGCTAAACAGAACTGCTATTTCCAACAAATGCTCTTTGGTCTTCAGCGGCTCGATATACGAGGCGCGCAGGCTGTAACCGACTGCAGTATTGCCGCTGTTGGTATATTGATTAACCAGCACGCTGTCGCCCAAGTTGTCGTAGGCGTAGGTGTCGGTGTGCCCCTTGGTGTTACTGATGTTCGCATTGCCGGTGAGCGTGAGTTTGCGTCCGGGTTTGCGGAATGAGTGGTTGTATATCACCTGAATCTTGCCGCTTATGTCGCGGCTCAAAGAGTTCTTTGTCTGGTTTCCGTCGCTGATGAGCGTGGTGTCGCCGCCGTCCGGGTATTGTGCGTTGGAGTAGGTGTTGGTGGCATCGGTGGCAGCGCGCGAAAAGCTGAACTGCGGCTGAATAAGCACCTTGTTTGCGGAGTCAACCTCGTACTCCATCTCCAAGCGTACGTTCGCATCCCAGGAGTTGGATAGTGAGGAGGAGTTATCCTTCTGCAGGTAGTTGGCTCCGCTGGCGTAACTCTCCTTGCGGGAGTCGGCGCGTGTGTTGTTGGATGAATGGGCTAATTGTCCGTCACCACCTACGAGCATTCCCGGCACGCTGGCGCTGACATCGATGTTCGTGTTCACGCCGATGTTCTCCGCCCACGTAATGCCTTGGTTTTCAGCGCCCCAACTGCCACGTCCGCGACCCATGCGGATCTCGTTCGTATTGTTGGCATTGCCGATGAGGGTTGTTTGACTATTGCCCGAGAGGATGTTCATGAACAGTCCTGCCGTGTAGCGGAAGTCGTTCTCAAAGAAGTGCTTGGTGCGGTCGGCAGCCGTTGTGCCAAAGGCAGGGTTGCCGTAGTTAAACCACTTGCCGTCGTCCGTCACGAGATCAGCACCCAAGCCGCCATTGAAGTTGCCGAACATGCCTTGCCTGCGGTCGGCTTTGAGCGTAAGGTTGATCACACGTGACGTTTCGTCGTCCTCAAATCCCGTCATCTTCGATGTTTCGCTCTTCTCGTCCAGCACCTGGATCTTCTCGATCATGTCGGCAGGGATGTTCTTCGTGGCAGTCTGTACATCGTCGCCGAAGAACTTCTTGCCGTCCACGCGTACGGCTTTGATCGTTTCGCCGTTGACGGTTACGTTACCTTCTTTATCCACCGTCACGCCGGACATCTTCTTCAGCAGGTCTTCGACCACCGCCGTTTCCTCCATTTTGTAGGCGGAGGTGTTGTACTCGATGGTGTCGCCCTTGACAGTCATCTCGGCTGCGTGCCCCTTGACATCAATCTCCGCGAGAGCCTGTACGTCTTCGACCATAGTGATTCTGCCGAGTTCAAGGATCATTTTATTCGGCGTCAGTTCAACCGGAACAATGCGCGTGTGGTAACCTAATGAACTGAAAACGAGCTTGTACTTGCCGGGCTTAACCTTCAGGAAGTAGAAGAATCCTTCGGCATCTGTTTGTGCGCCGTTGACCATTGTTGAGTCGCCGTCGGCATAGACAAACAACTGCACGGCAACCATTTCCATGATCTGTCCGGACTGACTGTCCGCAACCGATCCCTGGATGCTGCCTGTCTGCTGTGCGAACAGGGTGATGCTGCTCAGCAGTGCAATAAACAAAATCGCTCGTTTCATAGTTGTGTGGGGTGAGTCAGCCAATATTGGCTGACGGCATTATAGATTGATCCGCCACTCTTTCGGGTACTTCACCGTGTAAGAGAGTACGATCTGCTTGCTCTCGCCGGGAGCGAGCTTCAGATCATACGTGAGGATGCCTGCACTCTTGTCATCGCTCGTGGCGCGTGTTGTCTTGTCACCAACGCTGACCTGTATCTCTTTCGCCGTGCTGACAGGATAGCGGTCTTTCAGAGTGATGTTCACCTGCTCGCTCTTGTCGTTGCGGATAGTTGTCGTGTAGGTGTATGTCACCTGCTTGTTGCTGCCGCTCGTCTTGCTGTTCTGGGCGGTTAGTTCACGCTTGATCTTGATCTGCCGGTCATCGCCCAGCGTCAGGCGTACACGTGCCTCGTCACTGTTCGTCGCCAGCATCGTTTCGCCGTAGTATGTGCCGTTGTACGTGAGGCTTGAACGCCCGTCAGGCAGTTGCTGTTGTTGCCAGCCGTTGATGTACGCTACGAGGTAGGCGCTCTCGTCCATTGCGGGAACAGTGAAGTAGTTGTACGCTACGTCGTCCAGTTGCCGCTCTTGCAGCGAGATGATCTGCTCCTTGCCGCTGCCGGCGATGGTGTAGGGCAGACTGATGGCGTACTCCACGGACAACGCCTGCTCGCTTTGCTCAACGAATTGCTGAATCGATGCTGCCTGGGGAGCCAGATCTGCTACCTCGTCCTCAGCTACAGCCGCTACGCCCAATGTGGCATATACAGCATTCTTTGCCGCATATGTGCCGCGTACGCGAGCGACTTGCTGCTGCAACCACCATGTGCTCAGCTCGGGCGCTTCGTTGCCGCTCGACGGACGACCGGTAGATAGCGTCAGGTTGACATTCTTCCACTCCAAGCCTGTGTATTGCGAGACGTGCGCCTTCATCACCAAGCCGATAGGCGAGTGCAGATCGCTGATGTTCAGGTCGTAGGTCACCGTCCACGCAGCCGATTCGGTGTAGTACTTGATGCCGGCGGTTACGGTCTGTTTCTTCGGGGAGTTGAGTTCGAGGGTGACGATACCGCTCTTGTTGTATTGCCTGCCGCCGACTTCCTTGATCTGTTGCTTTAGGGCTTTGATGCGTTTTTCCAGATCCGTCTTCTCGGCTTTGGTGGCATCGAGTTGTTTGGCGAACTCAAGGGCGTTGGTTTGGAAATACTGCAGGTTCTTGTCGATCGTGGCAGTGGTGACGCCCGTGTTGGCCGTCAGGCTGCTGTTGACACCTGCTTGCAGCATCGTCTGCATTTGTGTGAGCGTAGCGATGCGGCGCTCGGCATCTGCCAGGGCGTCTTGTGCCTGCTTGAGGCTATCCTCCAAGGCTGCGGTGTTCATTTTCTGTTTGTCAGCACTCAGGTAGTCGAGGCTGAAAGCATACTGACGAACAATCACTCCTCCGCCAAGGGCAATCTGCAGGCTCTGTTCGTTGATGTTCGGGGCGATGTTCTCGATTACCACGGTATTTTCACCGGCTTGCAGGGGCAATGATACCTGTTGTTGCAACTCTGCGCCGTAGGTGAATACGGTCACATGTTCGATTTTTGCCGTGTAGGGCGCAGCCCACATGCAGATGCTACTCAGCATCGCTATACATACAATACTCAATCTTTTCATAACTGTAAATTTTTAGTGTTTTTCTCAACCGTTGCAATAACCGTGCCATTATTTGCGCAGGTACTCCGCGTAGGTATACGGGTAGGGGTTACGTTCATCAGCTTCGTGGCGCTCGGCAGCGGTCTGCTGCCATACGTCGGGTTCGATGACGGGGAAGAACGTGTCGGCGTCCTCCCAGGTGTGGTGAATATGCGTGATGTAGAGTTTGTCGGCGATTGGCATAAACTGCCGATAGACCATCCCGCCGCCGATGATGAATGCCTCTTCGTCCTTTGCCACGTGCTCCATCGCTTCGGGGATAGAACGCACGACAATGGCTGCCGGATCATCAAAGGCAGGGTTGTCACTGATGACGATGTTCTTGCGGTTGGGCAGCGGGTGCTTGGGCAGCGACAGGTACGTGCGTTCACCCATGATCACCTTGTGCCCTTGCGTCACTTGCTTAAAGTGCTGCAAATCTGCCGGCATGTGACATAATAATCCGCCTTTCTTGCCAATGGCGTAATTCTCTGCGATTGCTACTATTATTGATATCATACGGCAACAACTCCCGCGATGTGGGGGTGGGGGTTATAATCGGTTAATGTAAAGTCCTCGTAATGGAAGTCAAAGATCGACTTCACGTCGGGGTTGATGAGCATCTTCGGCAGCGGACGCGGCTCGCGCGTGAGTTGCAGCTTGACTTGCTCGAGGTGGTTGAGGTAGATATGCGCGTCGCCGAAGGTGTGCACAAAGTCACCGCACTCCAAGCCCGTGACCTGCGCCATCATTTGCAGCAGCAGCGCGTACGAAGCGATATTGAACGGCACGCCGAGGAAGATATCCGCACTGCGCTGATAGAGTTGCAGCGAGAGTTTACCATCCGCTACGTAGAACTGAAACAGTGTGTGACAAGGCGGCAACGCCATCGTATCCACCTCGGCTACGTTCCATGCACTGACGAGCAGCCGGCGGGAGTCGGGAGTGCGCTTGATCATCTCCACGAGGTTGCTGATCTGATCGATTGTGCCGCCTTTGTAGTCCGGCCACGAACGCCACTGATGACCATACACAGGGCCTAAATCGCCGTTCTCGTCCGCCCATTCGTTCCAGATGCGCACACCGTGCTCTTGCAGGTACTTGACGTTCGTATCGCCCTGCAAGAACCACAGTAGTTCGTAGATGATTGACTTGAGGTGCAGCTTTTTTGTGGTCAGCAACGGAAATCCGTCTGCCATGTGGAAGCGCATCTGATGTCCGAATACGCTGATAGTGCCCGTGCCTGTGCGGTCGGTCTTTTGTACGCCTTCCTCAAGCACCCTGCGGCATAAGTCTAAATATTGTTTCATGTTTTATTTTAGTTTAGTGTTAAGAGTTTAGTGTTTAGTGTAGTTAGGAGTTTGAAGTGGTTAGTTCAATGAGTAAACTTTCAACTTTTTAACTTATTAAACTTCTCTCAACACTCAACATTCAACTTTCAACTCTAGTACAACTTATACGTTGTACGCAAGACTTTGAATTCCGTGCGGCGGTTGATCTGGTTGCAGATCTCCTGCTGCTCGCTGGTTAGCGTGGTGATGAACTCCTCTGTCAACGCTTGCTCTACGGGGATGAACCGGTACTTCTTGTTCAGTGCCGCATCGGCAATGACGGGTTTCTCCTCGCCGTAACCGACCGGCGTCAGGCGTTCGCGCTCTATGCCATGCTGTACGAGGTAGTTTACGACGCTCTGTGCACGTTTGGCAGAGAGTTCCTTGTTGGCGGCATCATTGCCCACGTAGTCGGTGTGTGCGGAGAGCTCGATGGTGATGTTCGGGTTGTCGTTGAGCAGCTTGACGAGCGACGCCAAACCGGCTTCCGATGCCGGAGTGAGTTCCCACTTGCCGAACTCGTAGAAGATATTGTCCATCGTCACCGGCTTGCTGATCGGCGAGAGGGTGAAGTCCTGCGTGTAGGTTTTGCTGTCGCTGAGATCGTAGGTGTTGAGCTCCTGTTTCTGGTTCAGGTAGCCGCGCGCAACGCCAAGCATCACGTACTTCGTATCCTTCTGCAACTTGATCTTGTACGTACCGTCGCGACGCACTTGGAGTTTGGTGTTCGTGCCGTTGTTGCCCACCAGACGGATCGAGGCGTCGGAGATAGGTGTGTTGTTGTTATCCACCACCTTGCCTTCCACGATGAACTCCATCTCCGGCAGCACGAAACTGTATATCATGTCAATACCTCTCTTCTGCCCTCTGTTCGACGAGAAGAATCCCTGCTCGCCTTCCGAGGCAAAGGTTATACCGAAATCGTCGCCGTTGCTGTTGAACGGTGCGCCCATGTTATATACCGCCCAGCCCAAGCCGGAGATGCTGTCGATGGCTGTGGTGTCCCGTTCGGCTTTGAAGATGTCTAATCCGCCGTAACCCGGCTGCCCGGTTGAGCAGAAGTACAGCGTGCCGTTGTTGCGGATGGTGGGGTAGAGTTCCTCGCCGGAGGTGTTGATCTGCGCACCCAGGTTCACCGGCATCGACCATTGCGTGCCGTCGTATTCGGCAAACCATATATCCTTGCCGCCAAATCCTCCCGGGGCGTCGGAAACGAAGTACAGGGTATCGCCTGTGGCGTTTAGTGCCGGGTGTCCGCAGGTGATGCTGCTGTCCTTGAACAGCGTCAGCTCTTGCGGTTCGCTCCACTGACCTGAGGCGCGGGTTGATGTGTAGATCTTCGCGCCGAGATCCTGTCCGTTCACCGGACGGGAGTAGGTGAAGTACATCGTCTTGCCGTCACGGCTAAAACAGCACACACCCATCTCTGCCGGCAGGGCTTTGCCGTTGCTGGTGCTGTCGTTTTGGGTTTTCTCGTCCGCTGCGGCATCGTCGTATAGTCCTTCGGCAGGCTCTATGTCCTCCCATTTGCCGGATGCGTTCTTGCGCGCCGAGTAGAGTTTGAACAGTTGCTGACCGGTCACGGGGCTCGGACGCTGGGTTTTCTTCTTGTCTTTGCTCTTCGTGCGCTCCTGGCGGTTGGTGGTGAACATCAGTGCATCATCGTTGTCGCCTATGAACATCGGTGCGAACGATGACGAACGCTTGGCTTGAAACTCCTTGGCAATCTGCACTTTGTAGCGCGTCGGGGTTTTCTTCCACTCGCCTACCTGCTGGCAGGCATAGATACTTGCCCGAGCGTGGTAGTCGTCGGGGTGCGACTCCAGGTAGGTGGTGAAGGCTTTCTCTGCCTCACGGTACTTGCCTTGATACATCAGCACCTCGCCGTGACGCAGGTAGGCTATGCTGTCGGGGTATTTGTATTTGATGGCTTGCGCATACAGGTTGACTGCCTTGCCGTCGTTGAGGATGCGGTAGCACTCAGCCTGATGAAAACACACATGTGCCTTCAGGTCACGTTGCTGCTTGGCTTTGATGCGCGGGTTGCACTGCTTGTAGATCTGCGCCGCGTCGTAATACTCACCGATGGCGAACTTCTTGTCCGCCTTCTTTACCCGCTGCTGAATGCTGCACGAACACAGTGCAGCCAATGAGCATATTATGATAATTTTAAAATATTTCACACTAATTCATGAATAACTAATCCACTACGGAGTTTGGGTTCGAACCATGTGGTTTTGGGCGGCATGATCTGCCCGCTGTCGGCAATGTTGATGATCTGCTGCATGGTGACGGGGTAGAGTGCCAACGCCATCGCCATTTCGCCGCTGTCCACGCGGTCTTGCAAGGCTTGCAGTCCGCGTATGCCGCCCACGAAGTCGATGCGTTTGTCCGAACGCAGGTCTTTGATGCCGAGCAGTTTGTCGAGGATAAGGTTGCTGGAAACGGTTACATCGAGCACGCCTATCGGGTCATCGGTATAGGTGCCCGGCTTGGCGGTGAGTTTGTACCAGTGCTTGCCCAGATACAGGGCGAATGTGTGCAATGCCTCGGGGCGATAGATGCTTGTGCCTTTGTCTTCGACGATGAAATTCTCCGAAAGCTTCTGCAAGAACTCTTCGGGTGTCATCCCGTTCAAGTCGCGCACCACGCGGTTGTAGTCCATTACGTACAGTTGGTTGTCCGGGAAGCATACCGCCAGGAAATACTCGTACTCCGGTGTCCCTCCTTCATTTTGCATTTTGCATTTTGCATTTTGCATTTTCAGTTCCTCGCAAACCCTTGCTGCGGCTGCACTGCGGTGGTGACCGTCAGCGATATACATAGCGGGTATAGCTGCTACGATACGCGTGATGGTAGCGATGGTTGCGGCATCGTCGATTACCCACAGCGTGTGGCGAAAGCCGTCGAGCTCGCTTGTGAAATCATACTCCGGCTCCCCGCTTACCACGCGGGCAATGATAGCGTCCAGGTCGCTGCGGTGAGGGTAGGCGAAGAACACCGGCTCGATGTTTGCGTTGTTCACGCGCACATGACGCATGCGGTCGTCCTCTTTGTCGCGGCGGGTGAGCTCATGTTTCTTGATGCGCCCCTGCATGTAGTCGTCCACCCAGGCTGCTACGACAAGACCGTACTGCGTACGCCCTTTGCCGTTGATAGCCAAGGGGTGACTGTCAGGGATCGACTGCGCATAGACGTAGTATTTCTCCGTCTTGTCCTGCACGAGCCAGCCTTTCTCGCGGAAGAGTTTGAACTGCTCCGCAGCGCACGGATAGACGCGCTCGTCGTGCTCATCGGTGCCGGGAGAGAAGTTAATCTCCGGCTTGATGATATGATACAGCGACATCGGGTTACCCTCTGCCTCACGACGTGCCTCTTCGCTGCTGAGTACGTCATACGGACGACTGCTCACCTGCGCGGCAAGCTCTCTTGGGGGACGTATGCCCCTGAACGGTTTGATTCGCATAATCTCTTTCGGTTAAAATGGTTTTTCTGCGAAAAACGTTAAACGGTTTATCGTTTAACCTCAGCCGCAGGCTTTGCCGCTGCCGGCATTTGGCATGAGCCGTTGAACTGTGCGTTCGGCTCAACGATCAGCGTCTGGGTTTGTACCTCGCCTTTGATCTTGCCTGTTGAACGGAGTGCCAGCGTCTGGCTGTTGATGATCTTGCCGTCGAGCGTACCCATGATCTCGGAGTTCTGGCAGGTTACGTTGCCTTTGATCAGACCTTTCTCGCCGATTACCACCTTGCCTGCGCACTGCATTTCGCCTTCTACTGTACCGTCGATACGGATATCGCCGTCGGCGATGATTGTACCGATAATCTTACTTCCGGCAGTGATTGCATTGTACATTGTGCCGGATTGTTGACTTTGATTTGCCATATTTTTACTGAATAGATTAAACATATTTTTTTACGCGTTTACTCACGCGCATTTATACGCGCATAATTTGACGACACAAAGTTACGAAAAAAAAATGACATTTGCAAGCATTTGCGCATTTTTCTTTAGAAAAATATACATAAACATAACAAACGACCGCCAAATGGCAGCCGTTTGTTATGGAAAACCTTTCGTTAACGAACACTTACTCCACTTTCACACCGATGGCTGAGTAGCGCGTGCCATCGGGTAGGAGAATGTAGAGCAGACCGTTGTCGATAATCTTGGTCGGGCAGGGTAATTGCTCGTTCACCGGCAATGCAGTCGGGTTCGTCATTGCATTGTATGTTGCGATATAGGTTGCGACACCTGTTACAGCAACAATCTCCGGTTGCCAGCCTGCAAATGAATACGTGTATTGCTCATCTGCCTCTTT
>CADBAZ010000036.1 GCA_902792835.1 uncultured Bacteroidales bacterium | reverse complement strand
AACGAACGCCATCACCGACATCCGCGACATTCAGAAAGCGCCTATCTGGTGGTGGGGATATATCCGCTGGATTCTCGGCGCACTGCTGTTGGCAGGTATATGTTGGCTCATTTGGTGGCTGCTCGGCAAGGTTGGCAACTACAACGGCAAGTACGTTCCCGCCGCAAAGAAAGAGCCCGAACGCCCCGCCGAAGAGGTAGCTCTCGAAGAACTCGACCGCATCCGCGAGGAGAAGATTTGGACACAAGGTCACACCAAGCAGTACCACACCGAACTGACGGATGTACTGCGAACCTATATAGCCAAGCGTTTCGGCGTTGCCTCGACGGAAAAGACCTCGGACGAAACCCTGCAAGCGATGAAGCCTATTCTGAGCGAGCAGCGCGAACTGCACGCATCTCTGAGCAAAGTTCTCCGCCTCGCTGACCTCGTGAAGTTCGCCAAGTGGCAAGCTACGCCCGACGAGAACGAGCAAGCCCTGCATATCGCCTACGAGTTTGTCAACGAAACCAAACCCGTTCCCGCCGAGCCGAAAGCAGAAGAGGAATCAATTGATCAATAATACAATGGTTCAATAAATAGTCAATCGTAAATTGTTAAATCGTCAATTATAATAATGTTCTCACAACCTGCATATTTATTTCTGCTACTGCTGCTGATACCGATGATCGGCTGGTACGTTTGGCGGATGCACAATGCTGATGCGTCATTGCGCGTGTCGAGCACGTCATCGCTGCGCCGATACGCCCTGCCGTCGTGGGTGCGCCATGTGCCATTCGCACTGCGCGTGGCAGCCGTAGTGTTGCTGTCGATAGCGCTGGCTCGTCCGCAACTGACCAACCGCTGGCAGTCGGAATCCACCGAAGGCATTGACATCATGATGGCGCTCGACATTTCCGGTACAATGCTTGCCGAAGACCTCAAGCCCAACCGCCTGGAGGCCGCCAAGAACGTCGGCTCGGACTTTATCCTTGCCCGCCCGAATGACCAGATAGGACTTGTGGTGTTTGCCGGAGAGAGTTTCACGCAATGTCCGCTCACCGTGGATCACACCGCCTTAGTTAACCTGTTCCAAGCCGTGGAGTTCGGCATGATTGACGACGGCACGGCTATCGGTCTCGGCCTCGCGAACTGCGTGAACCGAATGAAAGACTCGAAGACCAAGTCAAAGGTCATCATCCTACTCACCGACGGCTCGAACAACGCCGGAGATATTGATCCGCAAACCGCTGCCGAGATAGCCAAGACCTTCGGAATCCGCGTTTATGCAGTAGGCGTAGGCTCCTACGGTCAAGCCCGCGTGCCGGTACAGACACCGATGGGAATGCAATACATGATGATGGATTCGCAATTTGACGAAACGACACTCAAGAACATCGCCAACACCACAGGCGGCGCGTACTTCCGTGCAACGGACAACAACTCGCTCAAGAACATCTACGAGCAGATCGACCAACTGGAGAAAACCAAACTCCGCGTGCGCGAATACAGCAAACGCATCGAGAACTTCATGCCCTATCTGCTCGCAGCCCTGATGCTCCTCATCGCGGAGATCCTCGTTCGTTACTTCGGTCTGCGCACTATCAGTAACTAAAATTGTAAATTGTAAATGAACAAATTGTAAATATCTTTATGTTTCGATTTGCAAATATAGAACTATTATGGCTGCTGTTGCTTATTCCGGCAATGACAGTTGCACATATTATCCTCACGCGCAAAAAACGCCGTCAGGCACGTGAGTTCGGCGACCCGGAGCTCGTCTCGTCGCTCATGCCTAACGCCGAGCCGGTGCGTGTACACCTGAAGTTCAGTCTGCTGATGACCGCTCTCGCCCTGCTCATCGTAGCCGCAGCGCGTCCGCAATACGGCAAATCAGAGCGCGTGGAGAAACGTCAAGGCATCGAAGTGATGATTGCCCTTGACATATCGAACTCCATGCTTGCCGAAGATGTGGCACCTTCGCGTCTCGACCGCGCCAAACAGATGTTGTCGAAACTCATCGACAATATGTCCGACGACAAAGTCGGCTTGGTAGTGTTTGCCGGCGAGGCGTACACCCAACTGCCTATCACGGCGGATTACGTGTCGGCGAAGATGTTCCTCCAGCACATCACTCCGGCGCTCATCCAGACGCAAGGAACAGCCATCGGCGCAGCCATTGCTACCTCCATCCGCGGTTTTGGCGGTGAGGATGCCAAGGCTTCGCGCGCTATCATCCTTATCACCGACGGCGAGAACCACGAGAAAGGTGCCATAGAAGCCGCACAGAAAGCTGCTGAACTCGGCATGCACGTATATGTTATCGGTATCGGCAAACCCGAAGGCAGTCCTATTCCTATTGCCGGCACAGGCGAGTTCCGCAAAGACCGCCAAGGCAATGTAGTCATCACTCACCTCAACGAAGACATGTGCCGCGAAATTGCGCAGGCAGGCAAAGGATTCTATGTCCGTTGCGACAACACGAACACCGCTTACCGTGCTCTTGAACAGGAACTCGACAAACTTGCCAAGCAAGAGATCGAAACAACCACCTTCACCGATTACAACGAGCAATATCAGTCGTTCGCTATCCTTGCGTTGCTGATTTTGGTGATCGAGTGTTTCATCTTCCCGCGCAAGAACAAAGTCGCAGCCCGTTGGAACATTTTCCGCACACCGGCAACCGTAGCATTGTTCCTACTGTTCTCGCTGCCGACCTTCGCACAGAAAGAAGCACCGGATATCCGCAAGGGCAACCGTCAATACAACGACTCCAACTACGTCGATGCCGAACTGCATTACAAACGTGCGCTCGAAAAGAACGATAAGTCTGCTACGGCAAACTACAACATGGGCTGCGCGTACTTCAAGGAGCAGAAATACCAGGAAGCCGCCGAAGCGTTTGAACAGACAACCAAACTTATTGATCCCGAGAAAGACCTTGAGCAAGCTGCCGACAACTACCACAACCTCGGCAACGCTTACTACGGTCAAGGGCAGTTCGACAAAGCGATTGAAGCGTACAAACAGTCGCTCCGTCTGCGCCCAAAGAATCACGACACGCGCTACAATCTGGTGAAAGCCATGCAGATGAAACAACAGCAAGAACAGCAACAGCAGAACCAGCAGCAACAGCAAGATCAGCAGCAACAGGAGCAACAACAAGAACAGCAGCAGCAACAGGAGCAGCAACAAGAACAACAACAGCAAGAGCAACAAGCCCAGCAACAGGAGCAACAGGATCAGGACAATATGGACAAAGAGACGGCCGAGCAGATCCTCCAAGCCCTGGAGCAAGACGAACAGGAAACCCAAGAGAAAGCTCAAAAGCCGCAAGGCAAGAAACGCCGCTTAGAAAATGAATGGTGATAATACGATATGAGAAGATTAACGTATATATTGATAGCCGTGTGCCTATTCCCATTGCTGGGTGTAGGCATGCTGCGTGCAGATGATGTACAATTCCGCGCACAAGCACCGGCACAGGTGATTGTCGGCAGGCCTTTCCAACTCAGCTATACAGTCAACCAGCGTGGCAAGGACCTGCGTGCACCGGAGTTCACGGATTTTGACTACATAGCAGGGCCGTACACCTCGCAGTCGTCATCTACCTCGTTTGTCAACGGCAAACGTACCTCGTCGTTCCAGATGACGTTCACCTACACCCTGATGGCGCAGAAGGATGGTACGTTCACTCTGCCGCCGGCAACCATCAACATCGGCGGCGAGCTTTATACCTCCAACGGCGTGAAGATCACCGTGCTTCCCGAAGACCAGCCGCAGCAATCTAACAGCGGCAGCGCTCAAACAGGCGGAGCCGGTCAAACAGCGCAGCGCTCAAACAGCGGCAGCGGTCAAACATCACAAAGTGGTCCGGAGCAAGGCAACATCTTCGTGCGCACACTCATTAGCAAGACAAAGGTCTATGAACAGGAAGCCGTGCTCTTGTCGTACAAAGTCTATGTCGCAGGCGTGGATCTCAAGCAGTTCACTAACAACACCACGCTGCCGGACTTCACCTCGTTCTTGCAACAGAAGATTGACCTGAGCGACGTTCAACTCGAACTGGAGAACTACAACGGCCGCAACTACCAGACGGCAACAATCTACTCCACTCTGCTGTATCCGCAGAAATCCGGCGATATACAAATTGAGCCCGCATCCTTCGAAGCCGTACTACTCGTACCGAATCAGGCGCGTTCGCGCTCGATCTTCGACGACTTCTTTAACTCCTACACCACTGCCACACGCACACTACGTGCACCGGGTGCAACGATCCATGTTACGCCACTACCTGCCGGCAAACCTGCTTCGTATGCAGGCGGCGTAGGCAAGTTCACGATGGATGCCAAGATCTCCAACACCGATGTCAAGGCAAACGAAGCCATCACTCTCACGCTTACCATCCGTGGCGCAGGTAACATGAAACTGCTGAAGACTCCCGGCGTCGAATGGCCTGAAGGCTTTGAGCAATACGACCCGAAGGTAACAAACAACTTCAAGACCTCTACAGGCGGGATGTCGGGTACACGCACCATCGAGTACCTCGCTATCCCGCGTGCCGCAGGCGAATATACCTTACCCGCCGTACAATTCGGTTACTTTGACACCGAGAAAGGCAAATACGAAGTGCTCTCTACACCGGAATACACACTGCACATTGCCCGCGGAGCAGGCGATCAGGGTGCAAGCGCACAGCCTGCCGGAGTTAGCTATGTCAACAAGGAAGACATTCGTGAGTTAGGCTCCGATATCCGTTACATCTCTGCTGCGAACTTCGTACCCGCAGGCGAGAATGAAGTGCTACGCGTGCCGTTCGGTTCATGGCAAATGATTGCCTTGTACGGCTGCCCGCTTGCGTTGGCATTAGGACTGTTCGTTATCTTCCGCAAACGCATTCGCGAGAATGCGGACATCATCGGCGTGCGCAAACGCCAGGCAAACAGTGTAGCACGTAAACGCCTGAAGACCGCCAAGAAACTCCTCGCCGAACAAAGCAAGGAGAAATTCTTCGAGGAGATAGAGCGCGCTTCGCTGCAGTATCTGAGCGACCGTCTATCCATCCCGACAGCCGACCTGAACAAGGAAACGATCACCTCTACCCTGCGCGGCAAATCCATCGACGACCAACTCATCGAGCGCACCAACCGCGTGCTCTCCGACGCAGCGTTCGCACGCTACGCACCGGCAATGGGCATCAAGCCTGACGAATTGTACGCTCAAACCGAACAACTTATCAACGATTTGGAGGATTGCAAGTTATGAAAAGATTAACAACCATATATGTTGCATTACTCATATCCGTTATGAGTTTTGCACAATCGCCGGCAGAGTTGTGGACTCGCGCCAACCAGGCTTATACGGATGGTAACTACGCCGAGGCAGCGGCTGACTACAGCGCGATTATTGACGCTGCACCGGTCATCACCCGTGCGTACGCGCCTGTGTATTATAATTTAGGTAACGCCCACTTCAAGCAGGGAGAACTATCGCAAGCTATCCTTGCCTACGAGCGTTGTCTGCGCCTCAAGCCGACCGACAAGAACGCGAAGTATAACCTCGAATTTGCACAAACGCAGATCATCGACAACATTGCCGACACGCAGGTGTTCTTCCTCCGCGAGTGGGTCACTACCCTCAGGAACATGTTGCCCCTTAGAATCTGGATGTGGAGCTCAATCATCCTGTTCAGCCTCACGTTGATCTGTTTGCTGCTGTTCGCCTTTGCCCATTCAATAGGCGTACGCAAGGCGGGATTCTACTTGAGCATTATCTTTATCATCTGCTCGGCGATAGGTTTTGCCAATGCCGCGTCGCTTAATCACCGCGACAGCGTGCGTGCCGAAGCCATCATCACCCGCGGCATCGTCAACGCCAAAGCCTCGCCGGATCGCTCAGGCACAGAGCTCTTCACCCTGCATGAGGGAACGAAAGTCACCATCCACGAGGTGCTTGGCGGCTACGCGAACATCGAGGTCGGCAACTACAACGGCTGGATTCCCGTTAATACCCTTGAACGAATATAACAATACGAAAAACACACCATGATAGGTCTATACAACGACAACTTCCCTCCCGTGCTGGACGGAGTTGCGCTAACAGTGCAAAACTACGCATATTGGCTCACCAAGAAAGGTCAAGACGTTTCGGTGATTACGCCGTACGCTCCCAAATCCAAGGAAGTGATTAAGGCGGCGGAGTACCCCATCTACCGCTATTCGTCTGTGCCTATACCTTTCCGCCATCCGTATCGTTACGGCTTGCCGTATATCTCGCTGGCATTCTGGCTCAAGTGGCGCAAGCTGAACTTCGACTTGGTTCACGCCCATTGCCCGTTCACCTCTGGCGATTTGGCACTTAGGGCGGCACGCAAACAGCAGATTCCGCTGGTTGCCACGTTCCATTCGAAGTACCGCCAGGACTTCGAGCACAACGTGCCGAACAAGAAGGTAGTGGATTGGATGGTCAAGACGATTATTCGTTTCTTTGAGTCGGCTGACGAAGTGTGGATTCCCCAGGCTGCCGTCGAGCCTACCCTGCGCGAATACGGCTACAAAGGCAACGTCACGGTCGTAGAGAACGGCAACGATTTCTGTTCACCTATCGACGTCATCGAAGCCATGCGTCAGGAGATGCGCGCAGAGTTGGGTCTGCTGCCGGAAGAAACAATGCTGTTGTTTGTCGGGCAACATATCTGGGAAAAGAACATCGGCTTCATCCTCGAAGCCTTGGAGCGCATCAAGGACAAACCCTTCCAGTTCTTTATGGTTGGCACAGGTTACGCCGTTCACGACATCCGCGTCAAGATCAAGCAACTCGGTCTGTCGCACAAGGTAACCCTGCTCGGCAATATCCACGACCGAGAGCGTCTGAAACGCATTGACGCAGCAGCCGACCTGTTCTTGTTCCCCTCGCTCTACGACAACGCCCCGCTTGTGGTGCGCGAAGCAGCAGCCATGCACACACCCGCACTGATGCTTGCCGAGTCCACAGCTGCCGAGGTGATCAAGCCGGACATCAACGGATTCCTCACGCCCAACGACGTGCAGGCGTACGCTGACCGGATCAGTTACCTGCTCGAGCACCACGATGTGCTCTCCAGCGTCGGCAACAACGCATCAAACACCATCGCACGTTCGTGGGAGAATGTGATGGACGAAGTGATTCTGCGCTACCGCGATATACAACAATCCTATAAACTCAAACACGGCAAATGATTACGATGATTCTTTGGATGCTACTCCAGACAGCCATGCTGGTTCTCGGGCAAGTAGCACTTAAACTCGGCATGCGCGATATGCCCGCGTGGGAGTGGTCATGGAGTTACATCTGGCACGAGGTTATCCTCAATGCCTGGTTGATGGTAGCCGTTGTGCTGCTTATTGCCGCTAACCTGTTCTGGTTGTGGTTGCTCGACAAATATCCGTTCTCGCAGATCTATCCGCTCACCAGTTTGGGATTTATCTTCGGCATGTTGTCGGGATTGTTTATCTTCCATGAGCAGGTCGGCTATCTCCAGTGGATCGGAGTGGTGATGGTTATGCTCGGTTGTTACTTTATTGCAAAAGTATAACAATGAAACAACAGATACAGAATCTTCGTTTGTGGCTCCAAGAGGGCAATCGTACCAATTGGGTAGTGTTCGGTCTGCTGACCCTGATGGTGTTCGGCAAGACGCTGATGTTCGACCATTTTGCATTCCGCGAGTGGTCGTTTGAGCCTACGTTCACAGGTGTGCTGTGCAAGTTGGCGGCAGCTATGCTGTTTGCCTCGTTCACGTTCCTGTTGCGCGACAAACGCTGGCTTATTCTGCTTTCTGTGGTGATTGACACATGGTTGATTGCCAACCTCATCTACATGCGCAACAACCATATTCTGCTCGACGGCGAGGCATTCAACATGTCCGGCAACCTGCACGGTTACTTCTGGTCGGTGCTCATCTATATCGAATGGGGCATCGACCTCGTGTTCTATGGTCTGACAGCCTTGTTCAGCCTTATCTTCCTATTGACCAAACAGAGCGACCGCAGTTGGCGAGCCTGGTTGGTGATTTTCATTCTTGGCGCATTGCCTTTAGCTGTCGAACGCACGCAGCATGTGTACGGTCAGAACTTCCCCAAGACCGTCGCCAACACCTCTGTGCTCTATGCGCCGTACTATATTCTGGCGGACTACCGATTGATGATCAATGGCATCCAACCTGTTCGCCCGATGACCGATGCCGATTACCTGCGCATGCAGACGCTTGACGACGGCGAAGACGAAGTTACGCTCGACTCCCCGCTGATCATTTTATTGCTCGAGAGCCTCGAGAACTGGGTACTCACGCCGGAGATCATGCCCAACCTCTATCGTCTCACCCAAAACGATCATGTGTTCTACGCCAACCGTATTCACACGCAGATCGTCGGTGCGCCTTCGGCTGACGGGCAGATGTTGGTCAACACCGGTCTGCTGCCTATCACTGCCGGCGGCACATGTCTGCATTATGCCGGCAACACCTACCCCGCCATCATGCACCTCGCGCCGGATAGCACGATCTGTCTGCTGCCGCACGACACCTGCGTCTGGAACCAGACGGCTATGTCGCCCGCCTACGGCTACGACTCAACGATCTGTTACTGCGATGTCGATACGATCCTGTTCTGCAAACTCGACAGCCTTGTCGATGAAGGCTTCCGCTATATCCAGTGCATCACGCAATCCACCCACGCGCCGTTCGTCAACGAGAAGTATTCCCGCCTCGCGCTGCCCAAGTCTATGCCTTGGGTGATGTACAACTTCATCCGCGGATTCAACTCGCTCGACGAGGGCTTGGGTTACTTCATCCGCAAGATCGAAACGGACAGTGTGCTGCAGAACTACACGATCGTCTTCACCGGCGACCACCGCATTCTGCACTACGAGAAGCGCCAACAAATGCAGCGTTATGCTGCCCGTTGGGCAAAGAAGAGCTCCGACCCTTCGCTCGCGTGGATCAGCAGTCTCACACCCGAAGACGACTGCCTGCCGCTAATCATCTACTCACCGCGCATCTCGGGCAATCCCCGTTACACGGCGGATGCCTATCAGGTGGATATCTACCCCACCTACCGCACGCTCATCGGCGCACAGGATTACCGCTGGCGGGGCTTCGGCATCAACCTGCTGGACAGCACACAAAAACGCTCCATCCTTGAGGATGAAGCGTACCCCTTGTCCGACCGGCTAATTCGTAATAACTACTTCCAACGGTAGCCGATGTTCAGGCTGACTGATTGCGGATAGATCAGTGCGTCAGCGACTTTCTCACCTTTCTTCTCCTTGTAGAATCCGGCTATGTCGGAGATGCTGAATTTGTACTGTGCATTGATCTGCATACCGAATTTGAACTCATAACCCACCATCAGACACACTCCGAAATGGTTGTTGTGCAATTCGTACAGACGGCTGTAGTCATACTGCTGCGGCTCGGTGACTTCGGTCAGTGTAGGTTTACTCGGTTCGGTTGCCTCATCCACATTCTTGTACTTGCCTGCTATATTCGAAGCGAACGTAAAGTGCGTAAACAATCCGCCGCCAAACTGCACATAACCTTTCTCCATATTCCCGTAGCGACCTAAGAAGAAGATAGGTATATCCACGCCAAACGACCACAAGTGGTTCGTGGAGTCGGCTGCTCCGAATTGGTTCTGATGTGCCGTGAAGATCACCTGCGGCTGGATAGCAAAATGCTTGGTGATGCGGAAATCCAGAAATCCGCCTAACTCGCCGCCCACACGCATGTACGAGCTCATCATGTGGTGATCGCGCGTGATGATGAAGTTACTCGTGTTTGCACCGATCAGCAAACCGCCGGACACCAGCCTCGGCAACTTTTCCTGATCCAGCGAATCCAGCAGTCGTTCGGTATTGAACTCCTCCAGCCGCAACTTCGTCTCGTCAAGTGACAATTGCAACTTACTATCTGTGTGCGACTCCTGTGCGGCTACGGCTACACTCACACTTACTGCCAACAGTATAAACAATCGCTTCATCATAGTGCAATTCTAAAGGTTATTTTTACGCCGTTACGTCCCCACGCCGGGATGCGTCGGCGCGCATTGATCATCACCGGTTCACCGTTCTCGTCGAGCACCGCATTGCCTGCCGCATCCAGTTGCGGCACTTTGTACGGCAACTCGTAGTCGTTGTATGTGATACGGCGCACGTAGTCGATACGAATGAACTTCAATATGTTCTCAAAACCTGCCGTGATCTCCATATACGGCAACTTGCCGATAGGCGAACTCGTCCGACCATCTGTCCAATAGCCGTTGCCGTCGAACGTCGCGCTCTGCGGGAACTCGTACAATCCTGTACCCGTTTCCAGATACGGGTTGTTCTTCTTCGTTAGACCTCCGTATATACCCGAGAAGCTGACTACGCCGCGGAGCTTGAGCTTGTTGATGCCCGGTATGCGGTTCAGAATCCAGCCCTTGAAGTAATACGTGGCGTACAGCGAAACATATTCGTCCATCAGGAACTCCATCGGCTTCATCAGGTTGAACGCACGCTGCGCGAGGAAAATACTCGTGCTCGTCTGCGGGATATGCAGCTTGGTGAACGGCACTTTCTGCCAGATCATACCGGTCTGCACACGCAGATCCAAGTGACCGAACGCCGAGAACCAGAACCGCTTGTCGAACAGGAACTCCGTACGGTTGTAGATAAATCCGTCGCCGCCGTTATGACGGTCGTCAAGGTATCCGACATAGTGCGTCAACATGATCGTCGGGGCATCCTTTTCAAGCGCAAACGGACTTTGTACACCCATTCGATCGATGAACACACGTGTTCCCGGCGAATACTTGAGCTCGAACATCGCCTCATAGTCGCGGTACGAACTAATCGTATTTAAACTCTTCGTCCACGTTTCGTCGGCATTCTGCGTCCAGTTCACGCGGTCGTAACGCAGCACGCCGGCGGCTTCGTTGTTCATAAAGTCGAACGTCGCGCGCAGCGTCAGGTTGTTGCGCCACTCCTTCATGTACTCCGCCTTGGCGTGGAACACGTACTGGTAGTACCCCATCGTAGGTTTGCTCGTCGGGATAGACATCAGTATATGGTCACGGCGGATCACATCCGTCAATTGTCCGGGTTCCTCCACGTCGTATTGCGCCGACAACTGCAAGTGATGCCTTAGTCCGTCATAGGGCTGGTTCTTGTGCTTGTCAAACGTGTAGATGAATGTGCCGTTGTACTTCGGGCGCAGGTCGGTTGTGCCGAACGCCGCATACCCGCGGAAATATACCTGATCGTGCAGTCGGGCGGTGGATGTGCCGCCGAAGCGCAGACGCACACCCTCCAGCATGTTCCAGCTCACAAACTGATAGATCGGACCTATATCGAACTTGCTCTCGTCTATATCCCTTGCCGGAGTGGTGGCTATGAACTCCGTCGTCACGGCATTCACCGTAGCGATAGCCGTAGCCAATGCAGGTTGCGAGGTTACCTCTCTTACCAAGTCATACACCGAGTTCTCGTACCACGTCAGCGGTTCGGGGCGCAAGGTGTCCCATGCTGCTGCACCGAAGCGTTGCGCCATCGAGTCGTTGGTCTGCTCTACTTCGTTGGGGGTAAAGGCTGAGAACACCTCTTTCGGAATAGGCGTTTCCATATCCCAACCCGTGTAGATCTTCGTCTGACGAGCCAGTATACCGCGTTTGTTGTTCATCACGTAGAACTTTGCGTACGTCGTTGTCCTGTCCGGTGCCCACAAGCCGTTATCCAACTGCCGGTACGAATGCTCGATCGAGAAGTTGCTCACGAAGTTCAGGTTGATGTCCGGCGGGATGTTAATCGCGTATTTCTTGATGCGGAATGTCGAGTCGTTCACGATATACAGGTGACCCGTGAATCCGTAACTCTCTGAGTTAACCGGCACAAACGCCAAGTCGATACACGGATAACCGTCCACCATGATCGTGTCCATGATATAGTACTGATAGAACGACACTGCCAACGCCGACGATAGCGGCGACACAAACCTGTTGAACAACAGGTTCATGTTGTTGTCGTTGATATCTACGTCCTTGAAGATCGCATTGATGTTCTCTTGGAACGAACCCGCCGACACCAGGTCTTCCACGCCGAAGATACGTTTCTTTTGCAGAATCTTCTTCTCGCGGTGTGGCTTGCGCTGGTAGTATTCCTCGTTCAGGTGCTCGCGGATACTGATCGTCACGCTTGGATAGACGCCCGTCGTATCGATATACTTCTTGACGAACGTGAAGTTCTTCCAGAACGGTTTATCCCAGTTCACCTTGATGTTATCCAGCGCAAACGACATGCGTGAGTAACTCTTCGCCGTGTATTGATCCACCGTCTTCACGCACGACGAATCCTTATGCGCTATCACTTCCTTGATCAGTTCCACCGCCGGATTGCCTTTGCGCTTGTACTCGCGCTTGCGATTCTTGGGCGTCACCACAATGTCTTGCAGTCCATATACGTCAGGCGTCATCTTCACCTTCGCGTCTTTGCGGTTCTGCCCTTTTCTCAGCGTCAGCATCTCCGTCTTGAAACCCAACATCTGGAAGTTCAGCGTGTTGTAACCTGCCGTGTTGCTGATCGTGAAGTTGCCTTCTATATCCGATGTCGTACCCACCTCCGAGGCAATCATACCTTTGTTCGGCGTGGACTTGAGGAAGTAGATCTGCACGAACGGCAAACCCTCGCCGGTATCGGCGTCAACCACTTGACCCGATATACTTGTGCGTTGGTTCGCATCCTGCGCCACAACAACGCACGGAATACCGCACGCTGCCAGCAAAAGTAATATGGATAGTATCTTCTTCATCAAAAAGCGCGCAAATATACGACATTTTTTTGAATTTTGCAAATATTTGCATTTTTCTGCTCATTTATTTGCATTTTTCAATTATTTTTTGTAACTTTGCATTCGCAAAACAGTGATAGGAAGTTGAGTGTTGAATGTTGAGTGTTGAGAGAAGTTTTATAGTTGATAGTAGAAAGTTAACTCAATGAACTCATAACTTCAAACTCATAACTTCCCTAAACACTAAACTCTCAACACTAAACTTAAAAAAATCAAAGAATACCATGTACACCAACTTCCAACATCATCTCCAAGAGGAGTTAAAGCAGATCGAGTCTGCCGGTCTGTACAAACGCGAGCGCATCATCGTCAGCCCGCAAACCTCAGGCATACAAGTTGCCGCTGAAGGCAAACCTGCCGAAGTAATAAACTTCTGCGCTAACAATTATCTGGGACTCGCAGATAACCCCGAGCTTATCGCTGCTGCCAAGGATTGCATGGATCGCCGCGGCTACGGCATGGCTTCCGTGCGATTCATCTGCGGCACGCAGGACACCCACAAGCAGCTCGAGCGCGCTATCTCTGAGTTCTTTGGCACCGAGGACACTATCCTCTACGCCTCGTGCTTCGATGCCAACGGCGGATTGTTCGAACCGCTGCTCACTGCCGATGACGCAATCATCTCCGACGCTCTCAACCACGCCTCGATCATCGACGGCGTACGTCTCTGCAAAGCCGTGCGTTACCGCTACGCCAACGGCGATATGGCGGATCTCGAGCGCCAGCTCCAAGCCGCACAAGCCCAGCGTTTCCGCATCATAGCTACCGATGGCGTGTTCTCCATGGACGGCAATGTCTGCCCGCTTGACCGCATCTACGAACTTGCGCAGAAGTACGACGCGATGGTCATGGTCGATGAGAGCCACTCCGCAGGCGTCGTCGGACGCACAGGGCACGGCGTAACCGAACGCTACAACCTTCGCGGCAAGATCGAGGTCATCACCGGAACCTTAGGCAAAGCCTTCGGCGGATCGGTTGGCGGATTCACTACCGGACGCAAGGAGATCATCGACCTGCTCCGGCAGCGCAGTCGCCCGTATCTGTTCAGCAACTCACTGCCGCCGATGATCGCCGCAGCAGGATTGAAGACCCTTGAGATCCTCACACGCTCCAACGAACTCCAGGATCGTCTGCACAACAACACCGAGTACTTTATCGGCAAGATGAAAGCCGCAGGCTTTGACATCAAGCCCACCGAGTCCGCTATCTGCGCCGTCATGCTCTATGATGCCAAACTCAGTCAGGACTTCGCCGCCGCCTTGCAGCAGGAGGGCATCTATGTCACCGGGTTCTACTACCCTGTTGTGCCGAAAGACCAAGCCCGTATCCGCGTACAGGTCAGCGCCGCCCACACCCGCGACCAACTCGACCGTGGCGTCAACGCCTTCATCAAGGTCGCCAAACAACTCGGCGTACTCAAGTAACATTTATT
>CADBAZ010000035.1 GCA_902792835.1 uncultured Bacteroidales bacterium | reverse complement strand
CATCGTAAGAATACTCGTAAAAATGTTCATCATTGACTTGCCAACTAACTTCTCCTTCTGTGAATTGAGGAGAATAGGTTGTCATCTTACACATCATATTATGGCTGTCATACATCCGTGAAGTCATATTGTTATACGTGATTTCGTTTGTTTCCCAATCCAGGCTGAAGACGGTATCAGCCAGTAGTTTACCATATTCATCATATTCAAATACCTGTTCACCATCACGAATCCATTGAGAACTCTCGTCATTCCAACGGTAGCTAGTTTCACGGAGTTTGTTGCCATTATTATCCCATTCGTAATAAACGCTATCAATCTTTTTCCAGCCAAACAAGTTGAAAGCTTCGGGATCAGATAGGTAATCGCCGCTGTAGGCTTCATCAGGACGAGCATATTCAACCATTGTTTCCACTAAACCATTCTCGTTTTTGGTCTTTTCGGCTCTGGATGTAACAACACGAATGTTATTCCACGTGTTAAAGTACTCATGAGCGGTCTCAAAATTGTCATCGTCATAATAATAGCGATATCCAGACAAAACAACCGTTGAATCCTCATTCCATGAATGCACCACATAAATGACATTGCCATTATCATCAAAAATATATGGATGTTGTTCGCTCCAAATTCCGGTAGCTGTGTCTAATTGGGCACTATATCTGTCTATCACTTTCCCCTCATCGTTATATTCAACTACTGATAACCTATTCAAGATTATCGGTTTACCGACTTTCCAACTTGTCCAAAAATTCCAATAATGTGCATATTTAATTTGTTGACCAGCAGCGTTGTACGTGTACTCTGATCGGGAATCCAAGAAGCCTGTGGCATCGTCTTTGCGGACGATACTATCCAACAGATACAAGTCTTCTGCGTGCGTCGTAAGCGCAAGCATGAATAATGCAACAATAGGTAAAATTCTTTTCATGTTATTTGTTAGTTTGATTTTGCATACAAATGTGAGCGTTTCTTATCCTTCTTCGAGGCTGTAGGAATTGCCCATAGTAACGATAAGTCACGCTCACACGAGTTGCGAGCGTTTACTGACTTATTCGACTTACTATTCAAAACTTCCTACATTCCGAAGAAATCAAACAAATCGCAAACGCGAATTTCTATAAATATTTACCTCATTTTATGCACTGTTGAGGGCAGTGGCTTGCTTTGTTACCCGCAAGCGGGGATGTATCATTTATCGTCGTAATGACCATAAGCGGTCAAGATGAGAACTATCACTTGTGTATCAAGAATTTGGTAAACAAGACGATGCTTCTTTGTTATCTCACGACTCCATCGCCCTTCGGGTTTGCCCTTTAATGGTTCTGGATGTCCTGTGCCTGTCTTGGGGTGCTCACGCAATTCATCAATGAAGCGAACAGCTTTCTTAAACGCCTGAGGTTCATCTTTTAGAAGTTTTGCCAAACCTTCGTTTGCCTCAGGAGTATATCGAATCTCATACAACATAGCCACAACGTTTAAGCATGTCTTCAACTGATTCACCGCTTAATTGGGTTGTGTATTCCCCACGAGCATATTGTTGTTCCGCGCGGTCAATCCTTGCATAGAACTCCTCTTTTGTCATCAATGTAGGATCATCTGTCATCTGTTTAGCCAGACGACGCACGTACTTGACAACCTTGTCAAGCATGCCTTCATCTTCTGCAATGATGCCAAGATTCCTATATAGTTCAGCATTCAGTTGTAAAGCATTCATAATGGCCTCCTTTCGGTTAGATTTTTCTTTTCGCCTGCAAAGATACAAAAAAATATTGAAAAATGCAAATAATTGGTGGGAAAATTTGCAAATGTCAAAAAAAATGTATATCTTTGTGGCGGATTTGTTCACAGATTAAACAGATTAAACAGAATTTAATAGGATAATATGAAGATTGAGAATCAGAAAGTAGCGACGCTTGTCTATGAGATGTTTCTTGTGGATGAGAACGGAAAGGAAGAAGTAGCAGAGCGTGCGACGATGGAGCAGCCGCTGATCTATTGCCACGGTGAGGGAATGATGCTGCCGGCGTTTGAACAGGCGATGGTCGGCAAGGATGTGGATGAGGCGTTTGACTTCGTTATCACACCTGATCAGGCGTACGGCGACTATGACGAGGAAGGTGTGCGCGAGCTAGACAAGAAGCTGTTCTACAACGGCGATGAGGAGTTTGACTCGGAGCGCGTATATGAAGGCGCTATCGTGCCGATGACCACCACTGACGGGCAGATCATCAATGCGCAGGTTGTGGAGATAACCGACGACAAAGTGACCATCGATCTGAACCATCCTTTGGCAGGCGAGACGCTGCACTTTGTGGGAAAAGTGGTTGATGTGCGCGACGTGACGCCGGGAGAGTTGAAAGCGTTACACCAGCGCGGTCACTGCGGTCGCTGCAAAGGGGATTGCAACGACTGCGATAGTGACTGCGGCGGATGCCATTAAAGAATGGTTATGCGTTTTTGAGGTTGGCGGTAGATGGGATTGATCTGACCACCCATGGCGCGGATGTAGGAGCAGACGGCTTCGACATCGTTGAGGGGTTCGCCTTGCAGAGGCAGAACATGCATCTTGGCGAACGTACCCGACGCGCCGGAATTGGCAATGATATAGCTCTGCCCGCCGATGGTATAGGTGGCATCGGGATTAACAGGTTGCCATGTGCCGCTTTGCTCGTAAGGAAGTGAGACCGCTGCGCTGTGTGAAGTGAGACCGCTTTGCTGTGAGACCGCTGCGCTGTGGGAAGTGAGACCGCTTTGCTGTGAGAATGCTTCGCTGTGGGAGGGCACAAAGACCTCAGCCTTAACGATACGGCGGGTAGAACCAACCCCGTCAAACATTCTGTTTTCATCCCAGATAACCGAAGTCGGGATGCGCGGATTGACCGTATAACGCAGTCCTGAAACGTGGAGGAAGTCGCCGTTCTCGAGTGGTAGAGCGGTTACGCCGACCTCGAGTGCGTCAAGGAGTTGCTGACCTGTGCATTCGACAACGCGCATGGAGTTGTTGAACGGCCACACGCTGACGATGTCGCCGTAGGTGATGGTTTCCTTATACAATCCGGCACGAAGACCTCCGCCGTTGCAAACACCGATGTTGGCGCCGGTAGTGAAGCGTGCCACATCCGCCATGAAGTCCCCGAGGTTCGTCTCTTGCTTGCGCACGAGGCGATTGTCTTTGTTATCGCGGTCGGCGAGCGCAAAAGCCGATGTGCCAACGGGTGCATTGACCTTGGCTTCGAGTTCGTGTTGCACGGCTTGGATGGTATCCCACACGGTTTGGTTGATAGTTTTACAGTCGCAAGCAGGCAGAAGTTCGTTGATCAGGCGATTGTCTTTGTCGATGGTCAGACGACCTATGTAGGCGAACTTCGTGGCAGTGGAAGCGAGAATAACGCTGTCGCCACGGTCGTTGGCGAGTTTCTCGTTCAGAAGGTGATGCGCGTGGCCGTCAAGAACGATATCAATACCGTGGGTAGCGGCAATCAATCCGCGCGAATAGGCGACTTCGGGATCATCGCCAAGGTGCGAGAGGACTATGATGATCTCAGCGCCTTCGCCACGTGCGGCATCTACAGCCTGTTGAACGCACTGGTAGGTATCCGTAGCGTGGAAATCGTAGAGCAGATTGCCTTCGTCGTCAATGAAGTAGGTCGGCGTGGATGAACGGAAGGTCGATGGCGTAGCCACACCAACAAAACCGACTTTGGTGCTACCGTACTTCTTTACCTCATAGCCCGGGAAGAGATCACTTTCGCCATCCGGAGTGATGCGCGAGAAGTTGCAGCAAAGCATTTTGCCGGTAAGTTGCTGCGAGAGGTGCTCCATCTGCGAAACCGAATAGTCGAACTCGTGATTGCCGACCGTAAGGTAGTCGTAGCCGACGGCGTTCATGATGCGCACAATGGCTTCACCGCTAGTCAAACTGCCGACGGTATTGCCTTGGGCAAAGTCGCCGCTGCTGACGAGGGTGACGTAGGGCGTCTGCTGACGTTCGAGGTCACGCTGACCGGCAAGTTTGGCATAGCCCTCCACGGCGCAGTGGACGTCGTTCTCGTAGAGGATGACGATAGGCTCGGTGCGTTGGCAAGAAGCCAGAAGCAGGACTACAAAAAGAGGGAGAAAATATCGTTTCATACAATGATTATTTATAGGTCAACAATTAAAGACAATTAAAAACTATTTTTTATGTTGTGTGCAGAGGGCGGTGTTGGGAGCGGAGCCACTGCTTGTAGTTGAGTTGGAGTTGCGCCATGACTTGGGGCGAGATGAAGGTGTCGCACAGACGTTGCCAGATATATTCCACGGCAGCGGACGAGGGATGAACGAGGTCGTCGGCGTAGAAACGGTAGTCACGGAGTTCGTCGAGGACAATCTCGTAAACGGGGAAGTAGGTCACCTGCTTAGGGAACTCCTGTTGCAAGCGGTCGATAGCCATGAGCAGCACCGCTTTGCTGAGTTGGTTCTGATGCATTCCGTCGCGCTGATGGCGGATAGGGCTGACGGTGAACACCCAGTGTTTGTCGGGCATCGTGCGGATGAGCGGTCGCCAAGCGGTAAGAATCTCTTCCACGCTGAGCCGTTCGCGTGTGAACTCGCGTTCAGGGAGTTTGTGGCAGTTGGCTACAACCTGATTGTTGCGGTAATAGACGTAGGCAGTACCGAAGGTGACGAAGACTGTATCTGCCTGTGCAAGAGCAAGATGCAAGGCAGCCAGCGACTCCAGACAATGGCGTAACACCTGTTCGCTATCCGTGCCCGAGAACGAGCCGTGGTGAGACATTGAGTGAAAGAGACCATCATGTTCCACTATCTCCACACGCATATCACCGTTGAGCGACTGCACGATACTGAGCGGGTTGTATAGTACGCCGGTAGGATTGCAGTCGGCGTGCAGACCGTAGGCTTGCATCTTCGCACCTATCTCGTCCGTAAAACACGAGCCGATGAGAAGGATGCGGCTGTCAAGTGACAGTTGCCACGGACTCTTTGGGATTGCTATTTCTGTGCGCCAATTCATAATCGTTTCACGCCAACGAGGCGTTCGTAGCGTGCGCCAAAGGGTTTGTAATAGACGTAGATCGTATATTCGTTGAGGGTCTGCCAGTGCGAACCTTCGGTGCGAAGCAGGGTGGCAACCGACGAGCCTTTGGGCACAAACCAATATTGGTAGTCATAGCCGCCTTGTTTGACCGGCGCAGTGAGGTAGTAGCACTTCATCTCACTGTCATAATCCATCCGGCTTCGCAGGTTGAGTTTGTTGCCAAACAGGTCTCCGCCGACATATACTGCGCCGTCAAAGAACGGTTGGTCGGCTTTGAGCAGCCAATGTACCCACATATACTCCGCTTCGGTATCAACATCCTGTACACGTTCAGCGTGCACGCGGTACTGACCGTTGACATCGAACTCGTGGGTGTAAGGCGTGTTGATGCGCAACTCATCGGTATTGAGCAGCGCGTGGTAGTCGCCCATCTCATAGACAATGCGATCGATACCCGTGCCGGCAAAGTACGTGGAGTACGCATCAAAGTGATGGTACTCGTTTCCGCCTTCGAAGATCAGCGGTTTGCAATGTTGCCAGCGAAGCGATTTGCTGTCGATGAATGTCGGTTGGGGCGCAACGACCAGATTATCTGTTCTGCCGTTTTGCTGCACAACGATGAAATAGTCGTCACGGATGTTGGTGCTGCTGCCATCGGTGATAACTTCGAGTTCGAGTTGCTGATAACGTCCGCTGAGTTCGATATCCGTAGTGGAGAGCACAGCGCCCTCTATACGTACGCGCGATTCCGTAACATATAGGGGCACCGAGGCGATGACATTGTCCGGATTGCCGTCCTCATAGATCAATATCTCGTAACGTCCGCTGAGCTTGAGACGCATATCCTCGTTCGGGAAAAGAAAACGGTAATGGGTGTAGATTTGCTGCGTGTTGAGTGACGGCATATAATCCGTTATATCTTGCTTGGTGAAGCCTTCGAGGTACTCGACCGAAGCAAGGTTATCGGGTTTGCCGGAAGCGTCGCAATGGCGGATGGTGTACGAGTATTGCTTGAAGTCCTGACTCATCTCGTCGAACGATATTTCTACCAAGCCGTCATCCAAGGTGAGGATAGGTCGTTCGGGCATCGAGAGCGGTTCGCCGGAATCGGGATCGATATACTGCACGCGCAGCGTACGAATCTCGCCGGCATGTGCCACAACAACAAAAGCGCACAAGAGTACGCAGAGCGAAAAAATATGCAATTTGAGTATTCTAAACACGCATTAGCCTCGTTTTGTATAGTCAAGATACAAAAATTATTCCAAAAATGCAAAAGTGAGTAATTTTTTGTAAAAATATTTGCAAATGTCAGTTTTTTGTTATACCTTTGCACCCGCTTTTGCCAAATGACCAACTTGCAAATGCTCAAATGGCACATGGCAAATAGCCTGCCACTGTGGCTCAGTTGGTAGAGCAACGCATTCGTAATGCGTGGGTCGGCGGTTCGAGTCCGCCCAGTGGCTCAGAAAAGGAATCATCACAGCGATGGTTCCTTTTTACAAACAACAACTAAAACATATCAAACTATGGCGAATATTTTGGCGATAGTGGGTCGTCCCAATGTCGGGAAATCGACCCTGTTCAACAGACTAACAGGCACTCGTCGTGCCATTGTGAATGACACAGCAGGTACTACTCGTGACCGTCAATACGGCAAGGCTGAGTGGTGCGGCAAAGAATTCAGCGTTATTGATACCGGCGGTTGGGTGGTTAACTCCGACGATACGTTTGAGAGTGAAATCAACCGTCAAGTGGATCTCGCCATCAAGGAGGCAGATGTAGTGCTTCTGGTGGTGGATGTGAACGAAGGTGTGACACAATTCGATCAGGAAGTGGCACACCTGCTCAGACAGGCAGGTAAGCCTACTGTGCTGGCTGTAAATAAGATAGATACGTTTGAGAATCAATACGGTGCACCGGAGTTCTACAAATTGGGCTTAGGTGAGCCGTTTATTCTTTCGGCAGAGAACGGCTTGGGTTCGGGCGATTTGCTCGATGAGATTTGTTCGCGCTTCAAGAGCGACACAGGCGACGAGGAAGTGGAAGAGTTGCCGCGTTTTGCCATTGTAGGCAGACCGAATGCCGGCAAGTCGAGCATTCTGAATGCATTCATCGGCGAGGAGCGAACAATCGTGACGGATATACCGGGCACAACACGCGACAGTATTTATACCAAGTACAACAAGTTCGGCAAGGAGTTTTACCTCGTGGACACCGCAGGTATCCGTAAGAAAGCGAAGGTGACGGAAGACTTGGAGTACTACAGCGTGGTGCGCTCGATTCGTGCGATTGAGAACAGCGATGTGTGCATCCTGATGCTTGATGCCACGCGAGGCATTGAGGCACAAGACTTGAACATCTTTGCGCTGATACAAAAGAACAAGAAAGGCTTAGTTGTTTGCGTGAACAAGTGGGACTTGGTAGAGAGCAAGACGAATGCCGACATCAAGGGCTACGAGAACGCTATCCGTGAGCGGTTGGCACCGTTTACGGACTTCCCGATCATCTTCACATCGGCGGTAACCAAACAGCGCATCTTCAAGGTCATGGAAACCGCGCTGCATGTATATGAGAACAAGAACCGGAAAGTGCCTACAGCCAAGCTGAACGAGAATTTCCTGCCCCTAATTGAGAACTATCCGCCGCCAGCCACAAAAGGCAAGTATATCAAGATCAAATACTGCACGCAGCTACCGAACACGCAGATACCGACGTTCGTGTTCTTTGCCAACCTGCCGCAATACGTCAAAGAGCCGTATAGACGCTTCCTGGAGAACAAACTCCGCGAGTGGTGGGACTTCAACGGCACACCGGTGCAAATCTTCATTCGTGCCAAGTAGATTTGCAAAGCAAATATGCCGAAGTTTGGAAAAGATATACAAAATTTGCGAAAGACTTGCAAATATCAGATAATTTTATTATCTTTGTAGGCTTTTTGTGTGAATAGCCTTGAAGATAGTAGGAATCACATATTACGACGGCACGGAGAATGTCGTTTTGAAGAGCGACAGCTCGATGCTTGTTAACCGCAAGCCGTTGTTTGTGCCGGAAAGGATACACGCATTAGCGTGCCTGCCTTGTTGGGTGCTGCGTGTATCGCGTCTGGGCAAATGTATTGCACCGCGATTTGCTTCGCGGTATTACGATGCGGTAGCTTCGGGAGCGGACTTCTTCGGGGCAGATGTGCTGGCTGAGGCGAAGCGGGAAGGCAAACCGTGGACGGAAGCGATAGCTTTTGAAGGTTCGCTGGCAATTGGGGAGTGGGAAGGAGTCAGCGATCAGCAGTCAGCGATCAGCAATCAGCAGTCAGCAGTCAGTAGTTGGCGCGTAGAGCGAGAAGGGGAAAGCGTAGAGCAGATGACGTGGGATGCGGAAGGCTTACAGCAGCTGTTTGACAACGCTTTATCGCGCGCGAGCGAGTTGATGACGATACGACAGGGAGATCTGATTTATGTAGCACGAAAGCAAGAGCCATGGCTACTGCAAGCCGAAGATATACTCCGCTGTTCGCAGGGAGAAAAAGAAACCTTATACTGCAAGATAAAATGAACATGAGAAAAGGAACTATTATATTGACAATTCTGATGTTTGCCGTGGCAAGCATTACTGCGCACACCTATACCTCTCAATCCGTTCTATCGAGCGGCAAATGGGTGAAGATACGCGTTGCAGAGACCGGTGTGCATTGCATGACGTACGACGAGATAGCTGATGCGGGACTTAATCCTGAGCAGGTACGTATATACGGCTACGGCGGAGGTATGCTCAGTCAGGACTTCACGTTGAGTAAAAAGGATGATCTGCCTTCCGTAGCGTTCTATATGCACAAAGGTGCAGACGATGTGTTCGGCAAGGGCGACTATATACTGTTCTATGCACAAGGCGTGGACAGTTGGGATTATGTCAACAATCATTTCGTTCACACCCGCAACCCTTACAGCCGTTACGGTTACTATTTTCTGACAGACAATGTAGGCGAGCAGCGGTTGATTGCCGATGCCGAGCAGCTCAACAATGCCAGCTATCAAGTTAGCACGTACACCGCTTATCTGGTGCACGACAAGGATTCCGTCAATCTGGTGGATGTATCCGGCAAAGCAGGCGGTGGGCGTGAGTTCTACGGCGAGCAACTGAACAGCGTCAGAAAGACGCTGCGTGTGCCAATGGCGTTTCATGATATTGTGTCCGGTTCGGATCTGGATATCCGTTGCCGTGTGGCGGGAGCCTCGGGCGAGATTTCGACATTCACCATGGCTGTAGGAGGCAATTCGTACAAATGTACGACGGACAAGATTCTTGTGTCGGACTTCTATACGAAAGCCACAACGAACGAAGGTCGCGACCGGTTCACCTTGCCTGCCAACGGCACGGGTGAGCAGACTCTGACTTTGACGTTTACCAACTCGCAGAACGGCAGTCGCGGTTATCTGAACTACGTGGAGATGTCCGCGAAGTGCAATATGGTGATGACCGGTCAAGAGATGCCGATGACGTTTGTTGACCATCTGCTTGATGGAACAAATACAGTAGCCAGTTATCGACTGAGCAATGCGACGAGTGATCTGGAGATTTGGGATATAACGGATCAACAGAATATAACGCGCATTCCTTCCACACTGAGTGGCAGCACATTGTCGTTCAATACCTATTGTGCGCCGCGCAAAACCGTGTTGGCTGTTAATCCGAACACGCCTAACGGCTGGCTCAAGCCAACGATAGTAGGCGAGGTAAAGAACCAGAACCTGCACGCGCTGAACAACATTGACCTTGTTATCATTTGTCCCGAGGAGTTTATACCGGCAGCAACGATTGTAGCTAACGCCCACGAGGAGTACGACGCTATCACCACGGCTATCGTTACCGACCAGCAGGTGTATAACGAGTTCGCGTCCGGTGCGCCGGACGCTACGGCTTACCGCTGGATCATGAAGATGCTATACGATCGTGCCACCAACGCGCAGCAAAAACCGAAATGGCTCTTGCTGTTCGGCGACGGCTGCTACGACAACCGCAAACTCATGCCCACTTCCGGGCCAAACACCCTGCTGACGTATCAGGCAGTGAACAGCGAGGTAGAGACCAAAGCCTACGCGACGGACGATTATTTCGGATTCCTGGATGACAATGAGGGCTCATCGGATATTTACGGCCGGATGGATATAGGCGTAGGACGATTGCCGGTAGCGAGTGCTGCAGCAGCCGAGGCAGTGGCAAAGAAGATTGCAACGTATATGCGCAACGAGAATCCCGGCAAGTGGCATCAGCAGTTGATGTTCGTTGCCGATGACGGCGACAGCAACCTGCACACCCGCATCACCGACCTGGCAGCAGAGCGTGTGCGGCTGAGGAACATGTCGTTTGTGGTGAACAAGATCTATCTGGATGCTTATACGCAAGAGGTAAGTGCCTCGGGAGAGAGTTATCCGCTCGCCAAGAACCACTTCTTGAACCTGCTGAACGAGGGTGTATTGTTCTTTGACTACTCGGGACACGGAGGATATAACAACATATCGTCGGAAATGCTGTTGTCGCTGCGTGACTGCAAGATGATGACGAACGCCAACCAAGGATTCTGGATGCTGGCGACCTGCGGTTTTGCGCACTTTGATGCCTACGAACCGAGTGCCAGTGAGGAGGCGGTAATTAACCCTGACGGCGCCGCTATAGCGGTTATGTCGTCTTGCCGCACCGTATATGCCAGCCAGAACAGAGAGATCAACAAGAACCTGTGTGACACCCTGTTTGGTCACGCCAATGAGTTCTCGTACAAGATGACCATCGGCGACGCGTGCCGCGCTGCCAAGAATATGACCGGTTCGGACGAGAACAAACTGCCGTATATCCTGTTAGGCGATCCGGCATTACGCTTGCACTATCCTACAGACCACCGCGTACGTACCGAGCAGGCGTCCGATACGCTGAATGCACTGACGATCCATAACTTCACCGGCTGGGTAGAGGCAGAGGACGGCGATACTGCCCGTGAGTTCAACGGTGTGGTAAACATCACGTTGATGGACAAGCTCCAGCAGATCACCACATTGGACAACGACCACCAGAAAGAAGCAGAAAAAGTCAAATATACGTACAACGACTACCCGAACTCATTGTTCCAAGGCAAGGCACGCGTCAAGAACGGACATTTTGAATACTCGTTTATGATGCCTAAAGATATCCGCTACAACTTTGGCAACGGACGAATAACCTATCATGCCATCGACAGCGTGAACGGCGAAGGTGTGGGGCATTATGAGGACTTTGTGATCGGCGGTTCGGCAGCTATAGCGATTGTTGACACTGTGGGACCGGAATTGAAGATTTACCTGAACACACCGAGTTTCGTGAATGGTGACAAGACAACCGAGCAGCCGCACTTCTTTGCCGAGATCTTCGACGAGCACGGCATTAATACCGTCGGTTCGGGTATAGGACACGACTTGCTGCTGACCATTGACGGCGATGCCAACCGGATGTTCGTGGTCAATGACTACTACGAGTCGGCAGGCAGTTATCAGCAAGGTTTGGTAAGTTACCCCATGAGTGAGGTTGCCGAAGGCAAACACACGCTCACATTCCGTGCGTGGGATCTGCTCAACAACAGTTCAACCGCTGCCTTGGATTTCGAGGTGGTAAAAGGCTTGGAGCCTACGATGTACTCGATTATGAGTTATCCTAATCCGGTGCGCGCGAACGAAGAGATGCATTTCGTGATCGATTACGACCAGCCGGACGAACTGATGGAAATGAACGTATATGTCTATTCGCCGACAGGCAAACTGGTATATCGAGCCTCGCGCAAGGGAACGGAGCAACACTCGTTCAGCGTAGCTGATGCCTACATGACGCCGGGAGTATATATCTACCGCGTATCGCTCACTACTACCGAAGGCGATCAAGTCGGCAGATCCGGCAAACTCGTTGTGATGGAAAACAAATAAATGACCGAATGGTAAATGAACTAATAGTAAATGATTAAATGGTAAATGAATTATTGCCTATGAAGCAACTTTAAGAAAATCTTATTATTTCGACATATCGGCAAATCGAAATATCGATATATCGAAAAAAACTGGACAAAGAAAATCAAAACAACAAAACAATAAAATGAAAAAAACTTTTTTAGTTATCGTAGCAACCGCGCTGGCAGTTATGCCGGCACTTGCAGCCTTTCCTGACGATTACAACAACCCGATCATTACGGGTCAACCCTCACTGAGCATTACCCCCGATGCACGTGGTGCAGCGATGGGTGACGCGGGTGTAGCAACCAACCCTGACATGAACTCGCAGTATTGGAACCCTGCCAAGTACGCGTTTATGGACATGCGTGGTGGTATCAATGCTTCGTATACCCCGTGGTTGCGCAAACTCGGTGTGAGCGACATTGACCTGGCTTATATCTCGGGTTTCTTTAAGTGGGACGACGTTCAGGCTGTTGCTATGTCGTTGACGTACTTTACGATGGGTGAGGTGCAGATGACCGACCAAGAGGCTCGTTTGCTGGGTAATGCTCACCCTCACGAGTTCTCGCTCGATGCTTCGTACTCGCGTAAGTTGCATGAGTACGTATCCATGGGTGTGGCTCTGCGACTGATCTACTCCGACCTGACGAACGGCATGAAAGCCTCGACGGACAACAATGCCGAGAACTATCACGCAGCCGTAACCGCTGCCGCTGACGTGTCGGTTTACTACAAACAACCGATCAGCCTGCCGATGGGTGAGAGTTACATCAGTGCCGGTTTGAACTTGCAGAACTTGGGTGGTAAGCTCTCGTACAACGATCGTACCAAGAACTTTATCCCGGCTACATTGCGTATCGGTGCTGCTTACGAATTGCCGTTTGACAACTACAACCGTATTCAGGTTACACTTGAGGCACGCAAACTGTTGGTTCCGTCCAAGAAATCCAAGTTCGCGCCTACCTACGACCCGAACGATCCCTACAACTCGACCACCAACCAGTACTCGACCGAGGAATACTCCGACCTGACATCTGTCAAAGGTATCTTCCAGTCGTTTGCTGACGCTCCGGGCGGTTCTGCCGAGGAGTTCAAGGAAGTTGGCTGGGGTATAGGCGTTGAGTATTCGTACAACCGTCAGTTCTTTGGCCGCGTAGGTTACTCCCATGAGGATTACATCAAGGGTAACCGCCGTTTGATTCAGGTTGGTGCAGGTTTCCACCTTTCCATCTTCATGTTGGACTTCACCTATACGATTGCTACCGCTCCTACCAACCCGCTCGATCAGACCATGCGTTTCACGCTCGGCTTCGACCTGGCAGGTATCAAGGATCTGGTGAACAACCGCAAGAACAAATAATCTATGCGAATAGGCTTCGGATATGACGTGCATGCATTTGCCCCTAACCGCAAATTGTGGTTAGGGGGCATTTGTGTTCCTTACGAGTTGGGCTTGGAGGGGCACTCCGATGCCGATGTGCTTATTCATGCCCTCTGCGACGCTATCCTTGGCGCCGCGGCAATGCGGGATATAGGTTATCATTTCCCGGATACGAAAGGCAATGAGTACGAGGGCATTGACTCGAAGATTTTGCTCCGGCGCGTGATGGCGATGGTGCGTGAAGCGGGTTACGAACTCGGCAACTGCGACTGCACTATTTGTGCGCAAGCGCCTAAATTGTTGCCGTATATAACGGAAATGCAGCATTGTCTCGCCGAGGTAATGAACGTGCAAGATAGTCGGGTGAATGTCAAGGCGACCACAACCGAACATCTGGGTTTTGTAGGACGAAAAGAAGGTATAGCGGCGTACGCTGTAGCATTGTTAGAATGAATTACCGATCGCTAATTATATGGACTCTGTTCTTGCTGCTTTGTTGGTCGATGCGAGCGCAAGAGATGAAACTTCGAGCCAACGGCTCGTTTCTGCCTGAAGAGTATTTGTATCTGGTAGGCGGCAGTCTGAATGTGGAGCAACACGGCGAGACGACGCGGTTTGTGCTGGCTGACAGTTCATATATCGACTTGTACTATTACGGCGAGAGCGACTCGATTCTGCTTATCCGCAGCCAATGTGCGCCGTTGTGCTCGTCGTTTGCACGCGTATATAACGAGCAATGGCACTTGCTGCGGGCTATACCTACCCCACGCGACATGGTTTTGCCGGAAGCGTACGTGGAGAACGGCAAACTGCTCTGGCGCGATAATTTTCACGAAGACGAATCACCGAAATGACCTACCCTATCTATCTCATAGGCTATATGGGCGCCGGCAAAACGACGGTGGGTCGCTTGCTTGCAGAGCGCTTGGGTTGGCA
>CADBAZ010000034.1 GCA_902792835.1 uncultured Bacteroidales bacterium | reverse complement strand
TAACGTCAATTTTAGTGCTGAAAACTTTCAACAGCCTCTCAGCCCTTATATAATAAGCAATGCAGGCCTATCGCAGCCTGCATTTTGACCCATAAACCCAAAAAAACTGAGCCATCGCTCAGTTTTTTTCATCGGTCAACGTGATTCCTCGTGACGCGGCTGCTCGATTCGCGGCTGCTGGTGATGCGGATGTTCGTGACGCAACTGCTCATGTCTATGACACTTGCCGGGACAAGGCTTTGGATCAAACGGTTCGTTGAGCAGAAGCACCTTTTCCACTTGACGTGCTGAAAGGTTCTTGCGGAACTTATCGTAATATTTCGATTGCAGATTAGCCCACTCCTTCATACCGTTAAACCGCTCCTTGGCTAATTGATCCAATTCCTTTTCCGAAAGATTCTTGCGCGCTTCGGCATCCGGGGCTTTGGCATTCTTCTCGAATATTTGGTCTCTTGCTGCAACGAATTCGCGGAACGTAACGGCGAACTTCTCAGCTTGTTTGTCACTCAGCATCAACTCGTGCGTCAGACGCTTGATGTCTTGTTCCACGCGCTCCTCTTTGGTTTGCTGCTTAGCAGTACTGTCCTTGGGGGCGGGGGCTTGTGCGCATACGTTTGCGACAAGCATGGCACTTATAGCCAGAATCATAATTCGTTTCATACCTGATTGTTTTTATTGGTTCGTAAGAAGCAAAACAAATACCATGCCAAACAGAAATCACTAATCATCAATCTTTAAATACGATTGTTTTTAATTTTGCATTGAACAACCAGATCAGCGCAACCATCACCGGCGTGCAAATGAGTGTCAGCCACCATGTCTGCCCCGTGCCTATGGCATCTATCTCCGCTTGAGGTAGGTGCCATACGTACTCTCCCATGTAGAACACAATCACCGACAGCGCATTGTTCGTCACGTGCATGATCATATTGTAGCCTAATCGTCCGCTCCATGCATACATATAACCTAACAACGCACCCATCAGCAGTCTGGGTATGAACCCGTAGAACTGAAAGTGCACGAACGAAAATACCGTCGCCGTCACCCACACAGCCACATGCCGGTTGCGGAAGAATGATTGCAGTACGCCGCGAAACGCCATCTCCTCTCCTATGCCCGGCAACACAGCCAGCACAACCAGATTCACCGCTAATACCCACATCGCGCCGTCCTTGTACGTCATGAACCGCCGTAAGACCTGTTCGGCTTGTTGCTCCATCAGCTGCATTTGTTGCTCTATCCCCGCCATACTTTCCGGCAATCGTATACTCTCGTTCCACGCCACCAGACAGTTGATCAGCGGTATAGCCGTCACCATGATCCCCACGCTCAGCAGGACTAACCGATAGTCCAACCTCTGTCTTCTGTCAGCGTTAGCGATCTGTGCTCTGTCTTCCCACAGATACCTTGCTGCCATCGCAGGAAAGATAAACACCCCCACTGCCTGCATCGCCTGCATGAGCAGTAGGGCACCTGTATCCACGTGGTTGATCGGCAGCGCCAGCCATATGCTGTACACTACAAGCAAACCTACCACCATCAGCAGTAGCCACTCTGCTATCTTGAGCAGCGGATGCAGGTTGTTATGTCGCCCTCTAAGCATATCAGATTACCACTCGGTAGTTAGTGCATCCTTGGCGGTGAGATAGAACTGCGTCTGTTCGTTATCCCAGCGGAAACGATAGATATACAGGGTTGAGTCAGACAGGTAGCCATCCATGAGCGAGAGGCCTGTATAGTAGGTGTGACCTTCCTCGAAGATCGTCTCGGATGTGCCGGGGGTGTAGTAGTCGTTGTTGCGGGCGTCGATGCCGAAGTGGATATAGTTGTTCTGCTTATAGAGCGTATATTCGTCAAACAAATCCATAAAATACTCTTTGGGATTAGTATAGTCGCTCTCGGCGAGAGTGGCTGAGTCAACGGATGCGCCCGCCCACGGCACCCAGGTGAGGACTTCGGGAGCCGCATCGTCGGTGAGCTGATAGACAGGATAGACATAATCCCAGTACCCACGCACGCGGTACTCGAACTGCAGGTCTTCGAACATGGACGTACGTTCAGTTCGGATAAACGAGGAAGCGAACTTGCCGTCGGGTTTGTTGGTTTTGGCATCGACGGCATAAGCGTAGATCATATACTCGTTATCGGGAACGAGGAAAGTGAAATAATGCTTATCCGATCCGTATTGAAGCGAGTGGGTAGCGAACTCGGCAATAGTTGACACACCCTCTTCGAGCAACAGCGCACGCCAATTGAGATAGTCGGCATAGGTGCGGTCGAGTTGCTGCTGCATAAAGTTTTTGACGCTGACAGCGCTGGATGTATCAGGCGCCTGATCAATAGGCACAATACCCACATGGTAGTAGGCATCGGCATTCGGGCGGAACGTAACCTGCATATACCCGGACGAGACGACATTGGTATAGATATCGATCTTAACATGGTCTCCGCTGACAGCATTCGCCTCGGGATTGCATGCGGTGAGCATGCAGAGGGCGAGGGAGACGAGCGTTATATATATGTACTTGGTCATAATCTGTTAAGCTGTTAAGTTGTTAAACTGTTAAGCTGTTAATTAAGATTCTTTTTTTCTTGTTGTTGTTCGAGAGCGAGGAGGGTTTGAACGGTCAGGATGAAGCGTAGGCAGGTCTTGACGTGCCCCCCGTAGTGCCCGAAGTTATAGGTGATGTTCGCATCCGACCAACGTGTCCTGGCATTGGTAGCGTTGAGGAAGGTCACCGTCTCGTCGTCGATGGAGTGCAGCATATACACGGGTGCCTGCGGCATCCACGAGTAGGAAACGATGGAGTTCTGCACCATGGCTTTGAACAGTTCGCTGACCTCCTTGCTCTGCATATCCATGCCTGTGGGTGTGAGCATCTTGCTAGTGACTTTGGTGCCGATGAGTGCATTCATCTCAGCGGTAGTATTCTTCTTGCTGTTAACCCATTCGTCGATATTGTCGCAGAGCCATTGCTGCATGATCGTGTTCATCTCGAGGTTGAGACCGTTGCCAACAATCATGCCTTGCAGCACGAGAGGTACTGCCACGGGGTAGTCGGCGACATTGGTTGTAACAAATCGTTCGTAGGTAGCCTTGATGTCGTACGGACCTCCGCCGGCATACACGCAACGGATACGGATCGGGTCGTCGTCAAGAAGATATGGGTTATAGACCTCCTCGATCATATACTCAACAGCCATAGTGGTAGCTCCGCCCTGGGAGTAACCCATCAGGTAGATATCGTCGTGCTTGGGACGGAGTTTGACAGCCTGGAAATACTTCTTGACCGCCAGATACATATCCACTACATTGGCAGCTGTGACTTCCATCACCAGATACGGATGGATCTTGTCAGCCGTAACGCCGTAACCGATATAGTCGGGGCAGATGACGGCATAGCCCATGCTGCACAGGATTCCCTCGAGCGGGAAGCAGTTGCTGGGTGCCTCGCTATTGGAGCCGATGGTATAGTGGGAGACAAGGATATAGCGGTCGAACTTGCCGTCAGCCGGCAGTAGGACTTTACCAGATAGGGTAATGGGGTTGCCTTTGGTGTCGGTAGATTCGTATATGCCGCTTATCTCTACGACTTTTTTGCCATTAATCTGGTCGAGAAGCGATTGCAAGAACCCCGCCGCCGACACGCTGGAAGTGCGTCGGGGTTGAGGGATAGCGCTCGGTTCATCGTCCTGCCACTGATTGAGCGGTTGACCGTCCGGCAGGTAGCAGTCAGCAGGAAAACCATTGGCAAATTCGGTATTGCGACGGGAAACGACACGGAACATCGTGCTGTCGCCCGCGGGCAGCTGGTCGAAATCCACCACAAAGTAGTCGCCCCACGTACAGGAAGCGAGCACGGTTGCCAACAGAAGGGTGGGCAAAATGATTGAAGATTGAAGATTGAAGATTGAAGATTTCTTCATAGCTGTAATGAATTTAGAAATTTCTGCCAATGGAAACGGTAATCATCCTGCTGCCTAACTGATAAATATGCTGTCCGTCAGTAAGCGATATCAACGCACCGAGGTCAGCCGCAGCAAACCAATTCTTGTAACACACCTCTATGCCGAACAGGGTCAGATCCAGTGCAGGCGCAACAACGGTATATCGTCCTTTGTAGTCCTTTTCTGTACCGCCGTTGATATTCATACCGAATCCTATGCCTGAGTGAAGCGACACGTTGGGATGATACAGGTAGGTGAAATACACCTTAGGCATGAAAACGAGATTGTAGAACGAGTGGTTCTTGTCGCGGCTGATCTCGTCACCCACGCCATTACGTGTCACTTCATCCCAGAGCACACCACTGCCGTCGAACAATCCGCCATAGCTGAACCAAAACGTCTGGCGATACTGATACTCCACAAACCAGTGCTGGGCATAGCGGTAGTTTTCGTTATAGACGGCTTGGTAGGTCGTTGGCAGGGTATTGACCGGCTGCGGTTGTTTGTGCCAGATCAGATGTTCGAAGTTCTGGTCACCCCAGCCGAGGCGCAGTTCATGGCGGTTTGCGACACGATGCTCCTTATCCTCCGCCATAAGCGGGAGCGTGGCGGAAAGGAGCAAGAGGGCTACTATTGATAGAATCTTTTGCATAATTTTCGAGATTAACGTAATGTTGCGCCGAAGGTGTCTTCAAACGCTTTTTGCAGACGGGTCATTATGTTTTCGATCTGTTTGTCCTTGAGCGTATTCTCTTCGTCTTGCAGGATGAACGACAGGGCGTAGGACTTCTTGCCGGCTTCGAGGTTCTTGCCCTCATAGACATCGAACAGATAGACATTCTTCAGATACTTCTTCTCCGTCTGGTAGGCAGTACGCGCCAGATCTGCAAACTGGACGGTCTTATCCACGAGCAGGGCGAAATCACGCTTCACAGCCGGGAACTTCGGCAGGTCGGTAATGACGGGTTTGTACTGTTTGTTCTGCTTGAGCAGAGCTTTCCATTCGAGGTCGGCGAAGAAGACGGGGTTGTCGATGTCAAACTGCTTGCGCAGTTCGCGGCTGACGATAGCGAGGGTGCCGAGTTGCTTGCCGTTCTGGGCGCTAACGATCAGTCCGTCGGCATAGAGCGGCGACTTCTCAATCGGCGTATAGACGAGTGCGTTGACGTTCACGCCCAAGCGGCGCAGGATATTCTCGACGTAAGCGCGCAATTCATAGAACGTCGATTGCTGCTCCTTCATCACCCAGGATTGCAGGGTTTTGTTGCCCGTGATCCATACGCCCAGATGCATCTCTTCGCTGTACGCGCGCAGGGGATCGACATTCTCCGGCACAGCGTGGAAATGGTAGCAATTACCGAACTCATAGAACTTGAGGTCAGCGTTCTTGCGGTTGGCGTTACGCTGGATGCTCTCGAGTCCGCCGAACAGGAGCGACTGACGAAGCACGCCGAGATCTTGTGAAAGCGGATTGAGGATCTTCACGCAACTGTCGAGGTTACCTGCATACTCGTAGTAGGCAACTTTGGTGAGCGAGTTGTTGAGTATCTCATAGAACCCTTGTGCGGAGAGTTGTTCGCTGATGCGTGTCTGCAAGCGTTGGGGATCGGGTTTGACTCCGTAACTGAGGTTGGTGTTCAGTTTGTCGGGGAACTCGATGTTGTTGTAGCCGTAGATGCGCAGGATATCCTCCACCACGTCGCACTCACGCTGCACATCCACGCGGTAGCGAGGCACGCCAAGTTGCCACAGGTCGCCATGCTTGGCGATAATATGTATCTCGAGGGCACGGAGGATGGTTTCGATAGTCTGTTCGCCCAGATCCTTGCCGATGAGTTGATTGCAACGCTCGATGCTGAACTCCACAAAGAACGGTGGCATGAATGGTCCGTCGTTCAAGGGTTTGCTCTCGCCGTTCTGGATGTCTACAGGTTGGCAGATTCTGCCACCTGCTACTTCGCGCACGAGGGCTGCACAACGACGAAGAACGTGCAGGGTATTGTTGGGGTCACAGCCGCGCTCGTAACGGAACGAAGCGTCGGTCTGCAACTGATGGCGACGAGCCGTCTTGCGGATACCTACAGGGTGGAAATAGGCACTCTCGATGAAGATGTTCGTTGTTTGCTCCGTCACACCGGAGTCGAGTCCGCCAAACACGCCGGCTATACACATAGGAGCCTGCTCGTTGCAGATCATCAGGTCGGCAGCCGAGAGTTTGTGCTCCGCACCGTCGAGGGTGACGAACGGCGTTCCTTCGGCGCAGTTCTTGACGATAATACGGTTACCGGCAATCTTGTCGGCATCGAAGGCGTGCAGAGCCTGACCATACTCATGCAGCACGAAGTTGGTTATATCCACAATGCTGTTGATCGGGCGCAGACCAATGGTCGTCAGGGCTTTCTTCAGCCACTCGGGGCTCTCTGTAACATGTACGCCACGAATCATCACGCCGCTGTAACGCGGGCACGCCTCGGTGTTCTCGACGCTGACGGAGATAGGGCTTTCCTGTTCGTCGATGCTAAAGCCGCTTTCGTCCGGACGGGTGAGGGTGACATCGTTCTGCCCGTGCGCCTGATAGTAGGCATACAGATCACGTGCCACGCCGTAGTGCGAGATCGCATCCGAACGGTTAGGCGTGATATCCACCTCGATGAGCGTATCGTTCTCCAGGTGGAAATACTCGCTGGCAGGCAGACCTACCGGAGTATCTTCGGGCAATACCATGATACCTGCATGGTCGGTACCCACGCCTATTTCATCCTCGGCGCAGATCATACCTAATGACTCCTCGCCGCGAATCTTACCCTTCTTGATCGTGAACGACTCCTCGCCGCTGTACAGAACGGTACCGATGGTAGCCACGATGACCTTCTGTCCGGCAGCTACGTTCGGCGCGCCGCAAACGATCTGCACGGGTTCTCCGTTGCCCAGATCGACCGTGGTGATATGCAGGTGGTCGGAGTTAGGATGCTCGACGCAGGTCAGCACATGGCCGACTACCAAACCCTTCAATCCACCACGGATGGATTGAACCTCTTCTACTGTCCCCACCTCCAGACCGATGGAGGTAAGGATGGTTGCCACTTTCTCTGCATCGTCCGGCAGAGAGATGTAACGTTTAAGCCAATTGTAAGATATATTCATAATATTATTATTTTAGTCTACAGTTGTGTGGATGATATCCATGATTTGCTTGGCAGATTCGGGATCTATGCCATGTTCTTTAGCCCACGCCATGCGCCGTTGCAGGATCTCTTCATAGCGAGCCTGTTGTAGCACAGACAGCCCGTGACGGCGTTTGTAGTCACCTATCTGACGGGCTATATCCAAGCGTCGGGAGAGTAGTGCCCACAATTCGTCGTCCGTCTCGTCAATCTGCTGACGCAGGGCTGTGAGTTCGGCACTCTGCGCTGTTTGTGCCGCTGTATCCATTGCAGCCAAATGCTGCAAGAGGTCTGAGAGTTGTGCAGGTGTGAGTTGTTGCTCGGCATCGCTTAGGGCGGTTTGCGGATCGGGGTGCACCTCTATCATCAGTCCGTTCATACCCATGCGCATCGCTTGCTCCGCTACCTCCGGCACATGATCGGCTTTGCCGGCTATATGGCTCGCGTCAGTAAGCAGAGGTATAGCAGGATACCGACGCTTGAACTCTATCGCTTGCGACCACATCGGCGCGTTGCGATACACACTCGCCGTATGCTCACCCAACGCAAACCCGCGATGGATAGCGCATATATGCTCATAGCCTGCTCCTTTCAGCCGCTCTACTGCCCCACTCCACAGGTTCATGTCCGGCGAGGTGGGGTTCTTCACGTACCACGTGACACTCTGTTTGTCGGCTATCGGTGTCCCCGCCAACGCTTCCACCATAAACGGGTTGGAGGTAGTGCGCGCACCTATCCAAAAGTGACGTATACCAGCCTGGTAGGCTGCAAGCAGATGTTCGACCTGTGCCACTTCGGTTGCGGCGGGAATACCTAAATAATCGGCAGCATTTATGAGCCACGGCAACCCTTCGGCACCTACACCCTGAAACGACGACGGCTGACTCCTTGGCTTCCATAGTCCGGCGCGCAATATGGAATCAAACTGTGCAGAAACGCCCTGCAGCACATCCTTCATCAAACGTGCTATGGCATCCATCTGTGCCGCGCTCTCGGCAGCACACGGACCGCATATCAGGATCTTCTTAGTCACCATTAACCTCTCACCATTAAACATTCACCATTATTCACGCATAGGTATATCCACGTGCAAGGTATCTATCGGCATCTGACGGTACTCATCCGGCATATAACCACCGCGCTGCACGCTTGCCACCACACGTTCGTAGGTGAACAAGGCAAAGTGCTCTTTCCGTGCCTCGCGAATCATTTTCTGACGTTCGGAGGCATCGACGTAGAGTTCATGCTCTGCCTCGAGGTTCTTCTTCACACGCGGATACAACTTGTTGAAGCGTTGCGGGTGCATGGTGTACCAAACGAGCGACGAATCAAATTGTGCGCGCGTCACATCGTGCGAAGCAAGCACAGCATCGTAGTACGCTATCTCATCTTCCTTACTCTGACGCGTTACGCCTTTCACTTGCAACATACCGTCCATGCGATGCAGGTCGGTCAATACGCTCACCATCTTCCCTGCCGGAAGTACATCGCCTCGGCAGGAAGTCAACAGTGGCACACACACCAACGCAATACAAAGCAGCCGCTCCAGATCCTCCAGTTTGCGACGGATGCGTGTAAGTCGCTCGACGGCTTCGCTACGCACGTCGGTCTTGCGTTCGCCCGCTTGGAGTTCATTGCGGATGGCTTCGATACGCGTGATCTTCATCTCATCACGAATAAACCGTATGCGCTTGATCAGGGCGATATCTTCCGCTGTGTAGTAGCGGTTGCCATGACCGTCCTTGCGCGGCGAGAGTTGCTCAAACTGCTTCTCCCAATAGCGCAACGTAGGCGCCTCAAGACCTGTAGCCTCGATCGTCTCTCGCATAGAAAAATAAATTCGTTCTGCCATCTCTCTAAACTCTAAACACTCATCTATAAACTACCCTACGGGCTTACGCGCAGATTCTTGCCGGCGTAAATGTTCGTGCCGGTCAGTCTGTTCCATTTCTGGAGTTGGCTGACAGTCACGTGAAACTTCTTGGCTATACTGCCAAGGGTGTCGCCTTGTTTTATCTTATAATACATCTTGCCGTTGACCGTATAACCACCGGCGATGCTGGTCTTCTGCGCCATGTCGATCTCCGCACGACGGTCATAGATCAGTTGTTTGGCATTGTAGGCGATGATGGTATCCTGCTGCGAGATAAACCCGGCTGTCTGCTCCATCGGCAGACAAAGTCTGTACGCCTTGTTGCCCGGCAATATATCCCGCGTATATTGCGGATTCAGATACCGCAGGTCTTCGATAGGTATATCCAGAACCTCGGCAACCTGCCTGAGATGCATGCGATCCTTAATGACGATTGTATCGGTCAGCATGCGGTCGGCACGAATCGTATCGGCACATATCCCGTGATCGCTTGCATAACCGAACACGTAGTTCGAAGCAATGAACAGCGGCACATACATCCTCGTCTCGTGCGGCAGGTACGGATAGATACTCCAGAAATCACGTTTGCCGCCGGCGTACTGGATAGCTTTGCGTACATTTCCCGGTCCGCAGTTATACGCGGCAATAGCCAGATTCCAATCCCCGAAGACGTTGTACAACGCCTGCAGGAACACACACGCCGCTTCGGTGGATTTATATACATCCAAACGCTCGTCCACAAGCGAGTTCACTTCCAAGCCGTAGCGTTTGGCGGTAGCCGGCATGAACTGCCATAACCCTGCTGCACCGGCCTTGGAGCGTGCGGCCGGACGCAAAGCCGACTCAATCACAGGCACGTACTTCAACTCGTACGGCAGGTTGTGCCGACCAAGTGCCTCTTCGAAGATCGGGAAGAAATACTCCGACTCGCGCATAATACGTGCCGTCTGCCGCGGACCATGCTTGATGTACCGCTGGATATACCGCTTGGCTATCGGATTGTACGGCAACTCAATGATACACGGTAACGCCTGCAAACGTTGCTTGTAAATACTGTCAGCCAGGGCTGTTGTATCCGGCGAACCGACACATGCCGTTGTATCCAGACCTGCCATCATCCACTCGAAGAGCCTGATGTCAATGGAGTCCAGCGGCTCATCGGCAGGCTCAGATGTGATAGCCGGCAGGGTATCCGGGACAACAACCTGCAAACTATCCTCTGCCCGTAACTCAGGCAAAAGAAGCAGGATTGTTACTATAAATATCAGTCGTTTCATTTTAGTCTTTAAAACCGTATCGCCAAATGCACCTCGCCGTTCGTGCGATGCAGCATCGGGTCGTGGTATATAGCCGGCTCAACCTGCATCGACAAGTCGGGCGATATATCAAAGTCAAACAACTCCGCATCCACAAACGCATCCACCAGCGACAAGGCATACACAACCACAGTCACCACAATCGATATATCCCGATAGCGCCGGTACGTGTTCTGCCAATTCTGCAACTTCCCCAAATAAGCCGATGTGCCACCCATACGCTCAATCGTATAACCGTCCGGCAGGATAGCGTTGTACAGTTTCAACGGATCATCCGAAACAGAGCCGCTCTCGTTGTCTTTATACAACAGCAGGTAGGCGGATTTATACTCCGAATACGACTGCTGGTTAAGCATGATGGCGTAGCCGCAGCCCATGAACGAGCCATACACGATCGGCACTTTCCACCACGAGCGGTTGTACATCTGCCCCAAGCCCGGGAAGATAGCCCCCAGCCATACAGCCCGCAAGGGATCAGGTCGCCACGCTACTTTAGGCAAAGTATCTGCTTTCACTTCCGACACATCTATCAGCTGTGCGGAATCCTGCTTGAAGGCAAAAGGATCCTGCTCGTCTGCCCACCCTGTGAGCGGCAGACAAAGTACAGACAACAGCACTATGTAGCGGAAGGCTTTCAATGCTTACTGGCGCAATTGGTCAATGATCGTATTCAGTTCCTGTTCGTCCTTGAAGGCGATAGTGATCTTTCCGTCACTCACCTTCACCGCGTGCTGCAGGCGCTGCTCCAGCCACATCTGTTGTGCCGGATATGCCGAACGCGCATTCTTCCTCGGTTGACGGGGCGTCTTGGCTTGCTGCTGCCCCACACTCACCAGTTCTTCTACGCGACGCACACTCAGTCCCTCGGCAATGATTCTGCGATAGAGCGACAACTGCTGCTCGGGCGACGAACTGCCTAAGACGGCGCGAGCGTGCCCCATGTCGAGTTTGCGCTCCTTGATGCCCATCTGCACCTCGGCAGGTAGTTTCAGCAGTCGCAGGTAGTTGGCTACCGTGGCACGTTTCTTGCCCACACGTTCCGCCATCTGCTCCTGCGTCAACTCGTAATCATCCATTAGCCGCTGGTAAGCGAGCGCGATTTCTATGGCATCGAGATTCTCACGCTGGATATTCTCGATCAACGCCCACTCCATTACCTGCTCGTCTTTCGCCGTACGCACGTAGGCGGGTATATCGTACAATCCTGCCATCTTTGCGGCACGATAACGACGCTCGCCGGCAATGATCATATACGTGCCGTCGTCGTTCTGCTTGAGGGTAATAGGCGATATAACGCCGTGCTCGCGGATCGAGTCAGCCAACTCTTGCAGCGCCTCTTCGTCAAATGTACGACGGGGCTGGTTGGGGTTAGCAACTATCTCGCTAAGCGGTATCTCGGAAATCCGGCTCGCTTTGCCGGTCATCACATGCGAGGTATCTATCAAGGCATCTAATCCTCTGCCTAATCCTGTAGTTTTCTTCATAATCGTTTCGATATTTCGGATTATCGATATTTCGATATATCGAGGTTATCGTTTCATCACTTCCTTGGCAAGCGCCTTATATGCCACCGCACCTTTTGACTTCGGCTCGTAGTCAAGGATTGTTTGTCCGTGGCTTGGTGCCTCAGACAGACGTACGTTTCGGGCAATCACGCTATGGAACACCAGGTCACCAAAGTGGCGTTTCACCTCCTCGAGCACTTGGTTGCTCAGCCTGAGACGGTTGTCGTACATCGTCAGCACAAATCCCATAATATTCAGTCCGGGGTTCAATTGCGACTTGATGATCTTGATCGTGTTCAGCAGTTTAGCTATTCCCTCCAGCGCAAAGAACTCACACTGTACAGGGATGATCACGCTATCTGCTGCCGTCAGCGCGTTCACGGTAATCAACCCTAATGATGGCGAGCAGTCGATCAGGATATAGTCGTAATCACTCTTCACTTGCTGCAACACGCGCTTGAGCAGTTGCTCTCTGTCCGGCATATTCAACATCTCTATCTCCGCGCCTACAAGGTCGATATGTGACGGTATGAGGTGTAAGTTATTCACCTCGGTTTCTATCACCGCCTTATGCGGATCAATACCGTTGACCAGGCACTCGTAGATTGAGGCTTCCAGTTCACGGATCTCAACGCCGAGCCCCGACGAGGCATTCGCCTGCGGGTCGGCATCCACCAGCAACACACGTTTGCCGTCGGCTGCCAAGGCAGCGGATAGATTGATGGCAGTTGTGGTCTTTCCCACACCGCCTTTCTGATTAGCTAATGCAATTATTCTTGTCATATATTCTGTTTATAACTTCGTGTTTATATGTTTCGCAGTTTATCGCTACGCGTTGATTACTGCGTTGAATCGTTCGGTGATCATATCTGTCGTGAATGCTTTGCACGCAAAGTTGCGGTACACACATTTCTCCGTGCCATGCACCGTACACGGACGGCAACTCACCGGCAGCGACAGTATCTGATTCGTTTTACTCTGCGTTGCAAACCCCATAAACGGATGCGTTCCGCACCATATACTCAGCGTCTTGCAGCCCACCAGGGCTGCCAGATGTTGGTTGGCGGAATCCATACACAGCAATCCGTCAATCTGCCGCATCAGTTCCAACTCACCATCCAACGCCAACTGATTCGTCACACTCTCCACATTCTCCCACAATGACGCCCACTGCCGCAGCATTTCAGCCTCTATATGCCCTGCGCCAAACAGGAACACCCTCGTATCCGGCTGCTGCGCGTAATAAGCGATTACCTCCTTCATCGTCCTGTAGGGCAGCATGTTCGATTGGTGTTTGGCGAACGGCGCTATACCGATCCAACGCCCCTGTTTCCTGCCAAACACCTGTTCAACCTTCTTTACCCCCGTCGGATTAACCGGCACGAGCCACTCATCATCATTCAGCATCAACCTGCCTGCCTTGAATGTATCGGCATAACGTTCTACCTCGGGTTTGAGCGGCGTGGACTGCTCATATCCTGCTCTAATCAGGGCTATGTGCTCGCGACGACCGGTATAGATCGTGCTCACCGGTACCTTGTTTAGCCACAGCAACAGCCGCAGCACACGCGTACGCCGATCATCCTGCAAGTCAAACACTTGCGTCGGTTGATAAGCCCTGATTTGCCTGTATAATCCGAGCAAACCATGACCAAACTCAACCTCGTGTTCCACCTCGTGGTAACGAACGTTCGGCAAACCGTGAAACAAATCCGCCAAAGGCTTCAATGCCATAACCACAAACTCATCGTCCGGGTTCGCCTGACTCAGTTCCGCCACCACCGGCACCAGCATCGCCACATTACTCAGCGACGACAACCGCAGGATAATATATATCTTCTTCTCTCTCAACTCTAAACTCTCAACTCTAAACTACTTTATCTGCCACAAATACGCAAAGTTCAGACTAACCGTAAACATATTCGACGATGCAAAATGTTCCGCGCGCGAGTTGTGGTATATGCTGCCGAAACTATAGTGTACACGTGCTTCCAACTGAAACACACCGGCTTTCCTGTGCATACCATATACACCTAATCCGCCGGCTAATCCCCAGTCAAATGCTTGATCTATATCCCGATATTGATATACTGACGTACTTTGTTTCGTTCCTGACTCCTGCGATCCGAGACAATAGGCTATCTGAGGTCCCACATTCACAAACCCCTGCACATGCTTCCCTCCGAAATGAATATGCGCCAACACCGGCAACTGGATATAATGCAGTTTTCTATAGTAGTCATATCCCTCTTTCGACGAATACTCGCGCCAGCCTCGTTGCGCATAACCTGCCTCAACCTGGATGGAGCAGACCTTATGCGCGCCGTAGCGGAACACCGCACCGGCGTTCCAACTCAAAGGCCACTTTAGCAGGTCACTCATTCCGGAAATCTTCGGCGAGAAGAACACTGTGGACATCGTTACGCCCCCGTACGCGCCTACGAACATCTCAGCATGCTCCAGCCGCGGTTGGGCAGACAGGCGAACACCTGCCAACAGCAACAACGCTAACAGCTTAACGCCTCTCGATGACAATATGTGTATTCTCGTATCCGCCATTCTGAGTTTCAGAGAACAGTATCGACGACTGCAATCCTTCATACGAAGCATCCAAGGCGTGGAACGTGCCGTCCTTCAATGCCTCCAACATATATCCCGTCAAATCATATCCCAACAAGTCATAACGCGGTTGGGTGGATGACAACTGATGACCGAAATACTGCGCATAATCCTGCTCATAACGAGCCATCGCCTCCTTATCCGGCGTACGGAACACGGTAGTGTACAGTTGCGGCAGCAGGATGCGCTCACTCTGCCATGCATATTGGCTCAATATAGTCAGTTGCTTGCCGCGTCTGCCGGATAGCAGATATGGCATCAGCAGTTGCACATTCGAGTAACGCTCCGAGTGGAACAACAGGATATTCTCCACACTGTCCTTCAACGCCGCACCTACTGAATCTGCAAGAATCTGACGAATGGTTGTATGCGTTGTCGGCAACTGACGCGCTTTGATACTGTCACGCAGGCTACGGATTCCCGACGAGTAGTCCAATTTGCTGGCGTAGGCATCCACAGTCACAATATTGATCTGCGTACGCATCGTATCCAGATACTCCATAAGCGCATGCGTCTGTATTTCATCCGAGGGATTGAACTTCAGCAGGTAAGGGGTCTTCTTCACTGTGGGCGTCAGACTTGGCAAGAACGGCACCATCAAGGGTATCCCGTGCTCATTGGTATATGCCGAAAGAACCTCTACGGGTTTGGAGTAAGCTGGTCCCACGAATGCATCCACATTAGCCAAAGCACCTGAGTCAATCAATTGGCATACTTCGTTGCCATACTTGCCTATATCGTACGTACGCACATCATAGTACGTCGCATGTTGCTCGCCAAGGCTGTCCACCCACACCGGATCGTGATGTTTCAACGCCAGCAACGAACCGGCATAGAAGTCATAGAACCGGTCGATCATCGGATTGCGATGCGCGGTTTCTGCCTGCAACGGCAACATATATACCAACCGCACGGTATCCGTGTACGCAATCGCCTGCAGCGTATCCACAGAATTAACTAGGGTATCTAGGGGTTCCGGTGCCACCGGCGCCTCTTCAACCTCCGCCGGCTTGGGTTCTTCTGCTACCATTACCACCGGCTCGGGCTCCTCAGTTACGACCGGCTTAGGCTCCTCAATCACCTCCTGCTTCACGCTCGGCGTAGCAGGCAGGTCGGTCGGAATACGTATTACCTCCTCAAAGGTCAGACCACGGGTTCTCAGGTCAGGATTAGCCAGCAAGATGGCTTCCTGCGAAACGCCGAAATTCTTACTTATTCGGTACAGACCAATGCTCTTCTCCACCGTGTAACGGTAATAGACTTTGCCGTCTATCGTATCCATGGGATAGGGCAACACTTCCTGCGCCTGCACGCTTATTGCCGCAAGCAGCAAACCATATAGTAGTATCCGTTTCATGCCAAAATATATTTTCTTCTTCGTATCATCCATACGCTCATAGCTAACAATCCTATCAGCAGCAGCGGCGTTACAACGCTTACCGTCTGAATCAGTTGCCGGCTCTCATGCGCCTTCTTATCATTCAGTAGCCGCAGCAGGATTGTTTTCTCTCGAAGCGCTATCAGCCCGCTGTCGTCCGCCAAATCAAGCACGGCATTCACCACAAAATCCCGGTTGCCGAACTGAATACCCGAATAGCGATCATAACCCACCGGCAGAGGTTGCCCTTGTTGCCAATGGTTCTGCAACACACTACCTGAGGCGACAACCAGTTGCCGGGTCTTAACCGACCTATCCAGCCGCTCAGTGTCGCTCAGCCCTTCGGGAATCATCCGGTGTGCAAACACCGACGGAAACTCGCCCTCCAGCCTGACTGCCACCGGCAGATATGCCGAACCGAACAGTTGCGGGTCAACGCGCAAGTTGCTCAAGTCAATCTCTGCGGGCGCATGCGTCTGCCGTGATGCTGTACTGGTTGCCAGCAGCACTTCTTTCTGTATATCGCCTCCGCCGACGGTATCAATCGTTGAGGCAAACACGCTACTCACCTGCATCACATCCTTCGTCACAGGCGAATTGCTTGACGTCAGCAGCAGCGGAGCAAACGTCCACGGCATAGGCTGATACTGCGCCTCGCCTGCCGCACCCGACACATCCACCGGCACAGTCAAACATTGCAAGTCTTGCACCAGCACAGGATTAATCCTGACGCCGTAACGGAACAACATATCCGTCAACTTAAGATCGAGCGCAATAACCGGCGTCAAACCGTTCTCCGACAGCATATCTTCCGACAATCGCACACCATCCAACGCCCATAGTACTCGCCCACCGTGCATCACATACTGATCCAGGATATACTTGTCCTGCTCACTCAGCGGCTCTTGCGGCGCGGCTACAATCACTACCTTGTAGAGTCTTAATGCCTGCACGTCATCCGTCAACGCACCCCGATCCACATCAAAGTACCGGCTCAGTTGACGGCTCACGTCATATACATCCGCTTCATCCAACTCGCCATGACCTTCCAGAAACGCTATCCTGGCTATCGTCTCGCGGCTGATACTGTGTATCGCCTCGGCAAACGCGTACTCCAGACTCTCTATACTTTTGTTCAGATTCTGCTCGCCGCTGAGTGCTCGGTTGTTCTTCAGCAGCGGCACAACCGTCTGCCTGTTCGCGTAACGTATGCGCGCGTATGGAAAAACCATCTGTTGCACAGTTTTCCCGTTCTGCTCACGCTCATGAATCACCGTAGGCTGCAAATCATCCGTGCTGCTCTGCTGCGGCTCGATCAGTCGCACCTTGCCGTAACGGCTCATCTCATCCGCGAGTTCAACCGTCGCACGACGTAGTCGCCGGAATCCGCTATTCAGATCACCTGTCAGCAGCACCTCAACCTCCACAGGCTCATCCAGATTGCGAAGCAACGATTTCGTCGCCTCGCCCAGACTATACCGCTTGTCCTGCGTCAGATCCCAACGCAACGGATACATGTATGATGCCACGCCCAGTAGCACCATACATGTCAAACCTATTATGTATCCCTTGCGTTGTCGCATCCTATTCATTCAGGACTTCTCGATTGATGACAACCGGATATTTGGCTTTAAGCGCCTCAATCCACTTGGCATCCAGATACTCCTGATAATCATTCGTCACACGGTTTCGGTCATCCGTATAAACCTCAGCGCCCTTGAGCACCTTACCGCTCACGAATACCTCCGGCAGATTCTCATCAGCTTTGTACTCGGCTTTCTTGTCCTTGAATCCGAACTTGTCGATAGCGCCGTTGCGGCCTTTCGTCCACAAACCTTGCTCCATACGCACGTACTTCACGCTATCGGTATTCAGACGCTTCAGATAACTCGTCACCGAATCCGGCTGAGCTTGTTTGACAATACGCTGTGCGGCTTTCAGGGTCTGTTTGTCTTTGCAATAAACCACCAAACCTTTGAATCGCGGTTCATCCCACGTGTAGTTTTTCTTGTTCTCGTTAAAGAACGCAACCAGACCTGCGGTATCCTTGGCGGCCTTGTCCCAAACTTCCTCCAGCGATACATCAAACAGCAATATACCATCGTGATACTCCTGCACCAGACGTGCCAATTCGGGGTACTTTGCCTCCAGATGTTCGTCGGCGTAAGCCATCACATCGGCATCGCTCATCTCTGCCGGCAGGTTGTACTCGGCACGCGTCTTGGCGATAAAACTGTCCTTCACCTCTTTCGAGCGCTCGTCGCGTTGTACACGTTTCTTGATATCTTCTTTTACCTCCTCATACGGCAGTGTACCGCGCTTGCCGTCCAACTTAGCAATGTGCCAGCCGAAACGTGACTCAAACGGTGCGGAAATATCGCCTACGTTCTTCAAGGCGAACACCGCGTCCTCAAACGGCTTAACCATAGCGCCGTGACCAAACCAACCCAGACTGCCACCACGCATAGCCGAGCCCTTGTCGTCCGACAACTCACGTGCCAGCTCGTCGAACTTGGCATCAGGCTGAATAACAAGCTGATAGATCGAGTCGATCTCCGCTTTCGCGCGAACGGCTGCCAAACTATCACCACGAGGAGTCGCCTTCATGATATGCGAAGCTTGCACCTCTTCGTGCTCACGCTCTTCTTCTACCAAAGCGATATGGAATCCGTACGGGCTGCGGAATACTTCCGTTACCTCGCCTACAGGAGTCGTATAAACGGCTTTCTCAAACGGATAAACGAAGCGGAAAGGACTGATCCAGCCCAGTTCGCCTTGCGTCTCTTTCACGCCCGGATCGGTGGAAACCTCTGCTGCCACAGCCTTGAAATCCTCTTTCACAAGACGAGAAACCCGACCACGCTTACTCTTCGTAATAACCGGTTTGCCTAACGTCACGCGCACGCGTGCATCATTGATTTTAGCCAGTGCCTCAGCCGTGGTAGCAGAATCGGCATTCATCGGGCACTCGATAGCTATATGTGCCACACGGCGATCCACACGCTGCCACTCGTACGTACGATGAATCAATTCCTCCAACGCCTCGTTGTCCGTCAGGTACTTCGGAGTAGCTTGTGCACGGTAACCTTTCAGTTCCTTTAGGAACGCTGCCGTGGTATCAATTCCGCGGTGCTCGGCTTCCGTCACCTTCAACTTGAAGTGCACAAACAGATCCAGATACTCCTCCAGCGACTTCTGACCACCGGCTGCTTCCTGGCTGTTCTTCTCATAGATGTACTTGAACTCCGACAACATCACCGGCTTCCCGTCGATGGTCATCAGCACCTTGTCCTCCTGCGCACGCAAACCTGCTACGCAAAGAACTGCTAAAATCGATAAAAATAGTCTTTTCATTATGTTTGTTGTTAATATTTTGTTCCTTCTTTCTGTTTAATCTGCTTAATCTGTGAACCCATTTTTCCCCTTCTAAATAAAAAACGCACATAATCCGCCACAAAGTTACAAAAAAATTTTGATATTTGCAAAAAAAATTGTATCTTTGTGCCAACTTTTTAATAATACGGCACTTTTTTATGAATTACACTACCATTTCTGACAAAATTACGCCCCTTCAGCTTGAGTTTGCGGCACGTTGCATCTCCGATGCACAGTCTATAGCCATCATCACTCACCAGAATCCTGACGGTGATGCCTTGGGCAGTAGTCTGGCTATGCGGCACTTCTTGCTCAGCCTCGGCAAAACAAACGTTACAAACATCGTGCCAACCTCGTTTCCCGACTTCCTTGCGTGGCTTCCGGGCGTGGATTCTGTCATCCAGTATGAGCAGAATCCCGATGCCGCTACATCTGCCCTGCGTAACGCCGATCTGGTCATCTGCACCGATCTGGCTGAACCTACCCGCGTCGCTGCCCTCAGCCCGATCCTCACCGAACGCTTCAACCGCTACGCCGCATCCAGAGATTCAAGAGATTCCGTAAGTTCCGCTAATTCCGCACTCCTAATTCTCGACCATCACCTCTCCAAAGTTTGCAACGAATACCCCGAGCAAATAGCCTACCCGGATTCCGCTTCCGCCAGCGAACTCGTTTTCCGCCTCGCGTACCAACTCACGCAAACGCAAAACGTACGAGAGGATCGGGGTTTTGTCGGGGTTTTGTCGGAGGATTTTGCTACCTGCATCTACACCGGCATGATGACGGACACCGGCAATTTCTCCTACAACTCCTGCCATCCGGAGATGTACAACATCGTTGCCATCCTCCTCACCACCGGCATCAACAAGGATGCTATCTACGACCGTGTGTTCAACGCCTGGTCGGCTGAGCGCATGCAACTGGTGGGATACTGCCTATATCATAAGATGAAGCTCTTCCCCGAGTACCACACAGCCCTCATCACCCTCAATCGCCGCGAGATGTACCGCTTTAACGCCAAGTCGGGCGATATGGAAGGTATAGTGAATATGCCCCTGCAAATCAAGGATATATACTACTCCATCTTTATGCGCGAGGACAAGATACCTCCCCACCAGATTCCCGATGCCAATGGCGCCAAGGTCAAAGCGAAGATCTCCTTCCGCAGTCAGGGGGATCGACCGGTCAATATTCTCGCCCGCGAAGTCTTCCGCGGAGGTGGTCACATGAACGCTTCGGGTGGTGAGTTCTTCGGAAATGTCGATGATGCTGCAAAAAAATTCATCGAAGTAATGCCTCAATACATGCAAAAACAGTAAATTTTGCATAATCTTGAAAAAAATGTTAATTTTTTTGCTCTTCCTCTTGCAAATATCATATTTTTTTCGTAACTTTGTACCCAAATCCGCAAAACAACGTTAAAACAATTAATAACTCAAAAATTTAACACAAAAATCTATGACAAAAGTAGCTATTAACGGCTTTGGCCGTATTGGTCGTCTGGCTTTCCGTCAGATGTTTGAAGCTGAGGGTTATGAGGTAGTTGCAATCAACGACTTGACCAGCCCGAAGATGTTGGCTCACCTTCTGAAGTATGACACCGCTCAGGGTGGCTTCGCAGGCAAGTTCGGTGAGGGTAAGCACACTGTAGCTTTCAAGGACGCACAACTCGCTGAGGACGGCAAGACTGTTCTCGTTCCGGGTTCGATCATCGTTGACGGCAAGGAGATCACTATCTACGCTATTCCTAACGCTGCTGAGCTGCCTTGGGGCAAACTCGGTATTGACGTAGTTCTCGAGTGCACAGGTTTCTATACCAGCAAGGCTAAAGCTGAGGCTCACATCCAGGCTGGCGCAAAGAAAGTCGTTATCTCTGCTCCTGCAGGCAACGATCTGCCCACCATCGTTTACAATGTTAACCACAAGACTCTGACTCCGGCTGACAAGGTTATCTCTGCTGCTTCTTGCACCACAAACTGCTTGGCTCCTATGGCTGCAGCTCTGCACAAGTACGCTCCGATCCAGAGCGGTATCATGTCAACCATCCACGCTTACACCGGCGACCAGATGATCCTCGACGGCCCGCAGCGTAAGGGTGATCTCCGCCGTAGCCGTGCAGGTGCCCAGAACATCGTTCCGAACAGCACCGGTGCTGCCAAGGCTATCGGCCTCGTTATCCCTGAACTCAACGGCAAGTTGATCGGTAGCGCTCAGCGCGTTCCGACTCCTACCGGATCAACCACTATCCTGGTTGCTGTTGTTAAGGGTAAAGACATCACCAAAGAGGGTATCAACGCTGCTATGAAGGCTGCTCAGACCGAGAGCTTCGGTTACACTGAGGACGAGATCGTTTCAAGCGACGTTATCGGCATGCGCTTCGGCTCATTGTTCGACCTTCCAGGTTCAGGTTGTTAGCTGGTACGACAACGAGAACAGCTACACCAGCCAGATGGTACGTACTATCAAGTACCTCGCCGAGCTGAAGTAATCCAAGCCCGCAAATCGTCAGCCAAACTTGGCTGACACACAAAAGAGCCACCCGCAAAGGTGGCTCTTGTTGTAGTTGTCATATATCAGATTTTTCAACTGTTTTGTCTTTTACTTCCAAACGTATATCAAGCCCCAAGACATCGGCAACCTTGGTGAGCGTTTCGATGGAAGGGGATTTGGAGCCGCGTTCGATAGAAACAATGGTGTTGATGCCTACTTGTGATAGTAGCCCCAATGTGCCTTGTGTTAATCCCAATTCCTTCCGACGTGATTTGATTGTTTGTCCAATATTAGTCATATTCCCTAAAGTGTTACTACTTAAACGATAATGTTTGCCTCCGATAGTTGTATCCCAGATAATACATGCGTGCCAAATCGTTAGGTAGTCCACAATTCTCTAACATAATTTTTACTTGTGGCTTTTCGGTGCGGAATCCGTCCAACTCCGTATTTATCAATTTGTCCGGTAACCCCAACTTCTTTCCGAACTCCTCAAAAGACTTGCCGGTTACCGAATGTGTATCATCCAAAACCATTTCGGGATACAAATTTTTGGTTAGGGCAAAGATGTGTGGATTAGTAAGATGCAAGTATGTATTGAGTAAGTCATAGGCCGGTGTCATCCGGTAGTCCGTTCCGTTAGGTGACATTAGCGAGAAGTTCTTTAGATGTGCATCATCGTTACATGTCAAGTAATTAAAGACCACAATACGGAAAAACTTGCGCTTTTCGACCATAGCCGCACTTACATGTTTGTCAATCAAAGCTCCACACTCGGCATAACTTAACGCGTTGTACTTGTAATCCGAGCCGTGACTATCCTTGCTGATATTTGCTATGGACGCAAAATCTTCTTGCAACCATTTAGTTCCATTCGGCTGAACATCAAATCGTCGTGTGATATATGCGACTGTTCCGTTACGGAAGTAACATAGCGCATTCCGGGCTGTTTGGATACCATATACTTGTTCGGCAATGCGCATCGTTACCCATTCATTGATAGGAACCCATGAACGTTCAAGTATATGAGGCTCTATAGGAGCAATTTTCAGTATATATCTACCTTGTTCGCCTTCCTTGGCAAAACGTAATACTCCGTTATCGACAACCATCGCATACTTGGGTTGCACGCCGGAAATAGATATGCGTCCGCTTGCTTGTGTACTTGCTTGAATCGTTTCAATGTCGCCATCGATACTTTCGTATGGCAATACGGGAGAAACATTTTCTCCGTCGAACATTTCCAATAAGGTCTTATGGTCGTATTGCTCAAGCATCATTCAAGGGGTTTTACTGTGATAGCTCCGATGGTATCGTATATAGCAGTTGCGGCTAAGAATGCAAAATCGTCATTTTCGTCAATACGCATAGTGCGCGATTGCAGACGCCGGTTATAGCCTTCCGATAACATGTTTGCAAATACGGGGAACAATCGTTCTGATTTATATATGGCTTGCGACTTGGGCATATTAAGGCACAAAGCGGGCAAAATGCTGCTGGTGCGGTATGATTTATCGTACGTAAAGACATAGTCATGAGAACTGTTTTTTTTAAGTTCCCCTGCATAAATGCCTTGTACATATACTGCTAATCTGTTCATGTAGCCCTGTGTTTGCTTAGTAAACTTTCACACTATATTGTGAATTTTAGTGCAAAGATACTGTTTTTTTTTGATATTTGCAAATAATTTCACACTATATTGTGAATTTCATTCCTTTTTGCAATCTATTGAAGACAATTTAGGGGATAAAAAGCCGAGAGTGTGCTATGCGGGCACACTCTCGTGACTATTGATAGTTGACAATAATGTCACGCCTATACAAGCCTCAACGTGCGGCTTAGCGCTTAACCTTGACGATGAAGGAGCGGGAAGTACCGAAGCTGACGGTGTATTCCGTGTTGTTGGAATAGATATAGTCACCTCCGCCGTCCGTCTCGTTGAAGTCGATGGACGATGTGCCGTAGGCATACTGCTTAACGGTACTGCCACCACTGGTCTTCACCGTGATCTTGCCGTAGTACGGATTTGACTTAATCTGCAACTCCGTA